>JBKOZY010000227.1:0-1796 GCA_046726135.1 Pseudomonadota bacterium
GGCAGGAGGTCGAAGGGCAGAACGGCATGACCGTCATGGAAGCGGCGGTGAAGAACATGGTGCCGGGAATCGATGCCGATTGCGGCGGCGCCTGTGCCTGCGCGACCTGTCATGTTTATGTCGAGCCCGACTGGATGGAGCGGGTAGGTCCCCGCAACGAGATGGAGGAGGACATGCTGGATTTCGCGTTCGATGTGCGCGAGAACAGCCGCCTGTCCTGCCAGATCAAGATCACCGATGCTCTCGACGGGCTGACGGTGAAGGTCCCCGAGAAGCAGTTCTGACGCGGCTGCAGGGATCCCGCGAAATTTCGAAGGAGTGGTTCATGAGCGAGGAAACGGTCCTCACCGATGTGGTGATTGTCGGTGCCGGTCCCTGCGGTTTGTTTGCCATCTTCGAGCTCGGCCTTCTCGACATTTCCTGCCATGTCGTCGACATCCTCGATCGGCCCGGCGGCCAATGCGCCGAGCTCTATCCCGAGAAACCGATCTACGACATTCCGGCGCTGCCGATAGTCACCGGCCAGGAGCTGACCGACCGGCTGATGGAGCAGGTAAAGCCGTTCAAGCCGGTGTTTCATTTCAACCAGATGGTGACCGCGCTCGAGCGCACCGAGGATGGTGGCTTCGAGCTGCGCACCGACGGCGATGTGGTGCTGCGCTGCAAGGCGGTGGTGGTCGCCGCGGGCGGCGGCTCGTTCCAGCCGAAGAAGCCCCCGATCCCGGGGATCGATGCCTATGAGGGCAGCTCGGTCTTCTACTCCGTCAAGAAGATGGAGAGCTTCCGCGGCCGCGACGTGCTGGTGGTGGGCGGTGGCGATTCGGCGCTCGACTGGACGCTCAACCTGCAACCGATTGCCCGCAGCATGACGCTGCTGCACCGGCGGGACGATTTCCGGGCGGCACCCGATAGCGTGAACAAGATGCGCAAGCTCGTCGCCGACGGCGCCATGCGCTTCCTGATCGGCCAGGTCACCGGGCTGAAGGGCACCGAAGGCCGGCTCGATGCGGCGCTGGTGAAAGGGCCTGAGGGCGTGTTCGAGGTCGCGACCAACGCCATGCTGCCGTTCTTCGGCCTGACCATGAAGCTCGGTCCGGTCGCCGAATGGGGCCTGAGACTCGAGGAGGAGCGCATCCCGGTCGACACCGAGAAGTTCGAGACTTCGACCCCCGGCATTTTCGCGATCGGCGATATCAATTACTACCCCGGCAAGCTGAAGCTCATTCTGTCCGGCTTCCACGAGGCGGCGCTGATGGCCCAGCAGGTGTTCCACATCAAGAACCCGGGCGAGCGCCTGGTCTTTCAATACACCACCTCGAGCACCAGCCTGCAGAAGAAGCTGGGCGTGGCCTAGACGAGAAGGCAGTCGGCATGCGGCAGTGAACCGCGCTCTGCCGATTGCCTACCTCCGCATCAGCTCCATCAACCCCTCATGCGGCAGCGCTCGAACCTCGAGATCGTTGGCGCCGGTCATCGGCCGGTTGGCGATCATCGCGTCGATCACCGCCTCCTCGATGGTCTCGACCGTGGCCTCGAACAGCGAATCGAGCTCGTCATTCGGCAGGAACGCCATGGCGCGCGGACCTGCGCCGGCGACGAACGCATCGCCATTGGCCGTCGACAGCGCGATGAAGATGTCGCCTGACCCATTATGGGACACCGAGCCGGTGCGGGCGAGACCGAGCGGCACGCGCCGCGCCAGCCGCTTCAGCTGATGCGGCAGGAGCGGGGCGTCGGTGATGACCACTGCGATGACCGAGCCCATCGGCCGTGAGCGCACCTCGCCACCCTTTAGA
>JBKOZY010000228.1:0-8812 GCA_046726135.1 Pseudomonadota bacterium
CAGTTTGACATTGGGATGATCCTCACCGTTGGGACACTCACCGCCATGGTGCTGCAAATTCCCATCGGCGCGCTGGTTGATGTCGTCCCCGCCAAACGCCTGCTCGCGGCAGTCGCTGTGGCGGCAATCAGCGGCAGCGCACTCCTGTTGGCATTGTGGCCGATCTTCAGCGTGGTGCTTGGTGCAAAGGTGTTGCACGCGATCGCGAGTTGTCTCGCTGGACCAGTCCTCGCTGCGATCAGTCTTGGGCTCGTGGGCCATGCTCTGCTGGCCGCTAGACTCGGCCGTAATGCCCGCTTTCTCTCACTCGGCAATGCGATCGCTGCCGGGGCAATGGGAGGCGTTGCCCATTACCATTCGAACCAGGCAATCTTCTTCCTCACCGCCGCATTGGGCATCCCGGCGCTCGTCGCTCTGACGGTGATCCGGTCCGGCGACATTGATCCCGAACTGGCGCGCGGCGGGGTGCGCAAACCGGAGGGCGGCGCATGGTCGGGAGGATTCGCTGGCCTTGCGGGCAACCGGCCGCTGTTGATCTTTGCCTCGGCCATCGTGTTGTTCCAGCTGTCCAACGCTGCCATGCTGCCGATCATGGCGGGGTCGCTGACTGCCCGAACACCCCAATGGGCGACGGTGATCCTCGCAACCTGTATCCTGGCGCCGCAATTCGTGGTAGCAGTCATCGCGCCTTGGGTAGGGCGCACCGCACAGGACCGGGGCCGCCGGCCGCTCCTGGTTCTTTGCTTCATACCATTGTGCCTCCGCAGCGCGGTGTTCGCCACGTCGGATGATCCTTCCGTGATCATCGCCGCGCAGCTCCTCGACGGAATATCGGCGGCGGTGCTCGGTGTGCTGGTGCCCCTTGTCATCGCCGACACCACGCGCGGGACTGGACATTTCAATCTTGCGCAAGGCGTGGTCGGCGTTGCTGTTGGAGTTGGCGCTTCGCTCAGCACCACGGTTGCCGGTTACGTCGCGGACATCTTTGGCTTTGCTGTCGTGTTCTTGTTTCTCGGGTCTGTTGGGGCGTTGGGTCTCATGTTGGTGCTTGTACTAATGCCCGAAACGCGGGAAGCGTAGTCCGCGAGCTCACTTAACGCCGGACAGGACCAGCATATCCGCCTCTCCCTCATCCTTGGCGGACGACATCGGCTTGACGACCCGTCCCCGTGGCCCTAACCAATGAGGCAGGGATCGTGGACTCGAACAACAGATCGCCATCGCAATGTACGCCGTTCGTCGCTTCGCAGTTCGCCATTCGCGCTTTTTCGAAAGCGTGTACCGAGTATTCGAGCGCGCCATGGTCTGGCTCGCTCCCGTTTTCGAAGCGGTCGGCTATCAGCGACTGGAGCGACCGACGGCGGTGACCGAGCGGCTGATCAAGGGGTTCCTGTTCGACTGCCGTATGTGCGGCCAGTGCGTACTTTCCTCGACCGGCATGTCCTGTCCGATGAATTGCCCCAAGAATCTGCGCAACGGTCCATGCGGCGGCGTCCGGGATGGTGGCTTTTGCGAGGTCAAGCCGCAGATGCGCTGCGTTTGGGTCGAGGCATGGGATGGAGCGCGGCGCATGCGCAACGGACTCGATCGTATCCGGACGGTCCAACCGCCCGTCGATCGGGCACTCGAGGGTTCTTCCGCCTGGCTCAGGGTGGCGCGCGAAAAGGCGGCGGAGCGACGTGCGACGCAACCGACGACAAGTGCCGATCTTGGACGCAGCGTGATCGCCCGGGTGTTTGCACGGGCTCGAATTTTCGACGCTGCTGCCGCGCCGGTCGCCCGGGAACCCGAATCGGCCCGGCGCCATCAGCCGGAGGCAGGCCATACCAGCGTTCACGGCAGGTCGAGTGAGAGGTGAGATTGGTCATGAGCGGCCTCCAGACGCCCGAGCCCTATGACCCCATTCTGCACGCCCCCCTGCTTCCGCCGCCTGGGCATCGCTCTGCTTCGATTCTTGAACGGGTTCTGCGCAAGGGCTGGTTCGCAGTAACCGCCGAGCTAAACCCTCCGGACTCGGCCGATCCGCGCGATGTGCTCAGAGCCGCCGAGCCACTGAAAGACGTGGCGGATGCGGTCAACGCCACCGATGCATCGGGTGCCAACTGCCACATGTCGTCGATGGGCATCTGCTCGATTCTCTCTCGCGCTGGTCTCGGCATCGTGCTGCAGATCTCCTGCCGTGACCGCAATCGCATTGCCATCCAGGGGGATGTCCTGGGAGCCGCAGCCATGGGGGTCGGCAATGTCCTGTGCCTCACCGGCGATGGCGTTGGGGTCGGCGATCAGCCTGGTGCCAAACCCGTGTTCGATCTCGACTCGGTATCGCTGCTGAGGACATTGCGCACCATGCGCGACGACGCCACTTTCCTGTCGGGCCGGCTGCTCTCAACGCCACCGCGGATCTTTTTGGGAGCGGCGGAAAACCCCTGCATTCCGCCACTCGAATGGCGCGCCGACCGACTGGAAAAGAAGATTCGCGCCGGTGCCGACTTCATTCAGACCAATTACATCTACGACGTACCGGTGTTCGTCGAATTCATGAAGCGGGTCCGCGACATGGGCCTTGACGAGCGCGTTTTCATTCTTGCCGGGGTCGGCTCGCTCGCTTCCGCGAAGACCGCCCGCTGGATGCGCCGGAATGTTCCTGGAATCCACATTCCGGAGGCCATCATCGACCGGCTAGAAAGGGCGGCGAACCCTGCCGAGGAAGGCAAGAAACTGTGCATCGAGTTGATCCAGCAGGTGCGCGAGATTGCGGGTGTGAAGGGTGTCCACGTCATGGCCTATCGTCGCGAGCACCTGGTTTATGAGATCATAAAGGAATCTGGCATCCTCCAAGAGCGCCTCGAGGTCAAGGCCCGGGAAGGCGCCTGAAATATTTCGGCAAAGATAATTTGCCAGGAACTGCGGGATAATCGGAAAGCTGAGGAGCGACGGTGTTGCGCTCGCTGGATTTGCGACATGAACGTATCTGGAGGAGGGCATCTTGGGGAAGGGACCTGGTTCCTAGAACCTCGTCAAACAGTTCAACATGAGCGGCGGCCGCTCAATGGCGGCCCCGCCTCTTGGGCTACATTGTTTTGGCGTCGCCGCCTTCATGGAGGATGTCGGACGAGAGCAGCACGGCCGGTTTCTTGGAGGTGTTCTTCCACCAATGGGCGAGATCGCCGGATTCGACCGCGAGGTCGCCAGCCTTGTGAACGATCGGCACGGCACAGCTTGAGCGGTATTCGGTGATCTGGCCCGAGACACTATAGATCAGTGCCGGGCGCTCCTTGTGCTCGTGCCAGGGCACGATGCCGCCTGGATTGACAACAAGCCGACGAAGACGAAACTTGTAGCCATCGGCCTTGACCGTCTCGTCGCCGAGATCGAGGGCACCGAGCACTTTGTCGGTAACACCGCTCGGCGTGGTGGCGCCCGGCTTGGTGGCGCCGGCCATAACCTTGTCCTTGGGACATTCGCCCGCCTGGGCAAAGGTCGCGGCGAGCACCAGGGCAGTCCCGGCCAGAACGCCGCGCCGCATCAGAGCGGAAACAGCAAATTGGGTCATCTTGGTCATCCTCTGTTTCAGCTGCTGCGATGAGGTGCAGCATTGATCTGAACGATGGGTGTTTCGCCAAGAATGTGGAAATTCCGATTTTCTTTGATTTCGATAGTTAGAGCCTATCCCGTAAACATTTGACGCGAAGCCAAGCGAACCGATGTGAAGGTCGGCTCGCTTGGTGAAAATTTTGATGGTCGTGTTATTTCGCAATCATGGACGTCACCGAGCCGATGACTTCGGCAGCCATCGCGAATGGTTTCTCGCGATCGGAAATATGATGGCGGCGAGCGATATAGGCGAAGTCGTTGTAAAGGACCCACACTTGACCCGCCTTGTCCTGAGTCACAAGGACTCTCACTGGCCAATCAATGCCGGCATCCGGGTTCGAAGTCATAAACTGGGAGCCAAGTGCCGAATTGCCAAAGGTCAGCAGTGTCGAGGGACCGAGTTTGATACCAGCATCGGCGGCCAGCTTGGCCTGATCGATTTCCGAAAAGAACATGATCCTTTTCGTCGCAACATCGTGCTTGATGCGGGCGATGGTGTCGGCCAGCGAATAGACGCTTCGAACCTTCACCACGCCGTTGTCGGGCGCCGCCTGCAGCGTGATCGAGGGGAGAAGGAGCGCTGTGGCGAACACCGCGCTCCAAAGAGTATGCCGAAGAGTCATGGTCCTGTCCTCCGAGAGAGCTGAGCAGTCATGTAGAAGTTGAGGACAGAATGACAAACGATGCTGCTTAGACGAAATACACTTGAGTGATCAGTTCAATAGCGATTGCCTATCGGCCATCAACATGCCCGAGAGCCTGGATAATATCCTCCAGTGGCATTCGCTTGCGGTAATCGGGATCAACGAAACGGGCCTTCACCACGCCGTCGGTGCCGATGACGAAGGTGGCCGGGATCGGCAGAGTCCAATGGTCATTCGCTTGGAATGCAGAGATGTCCCACCCAGCCGTCGTCATCGCTTCGCGCTTTTCTTCGTTGATCCAGATCGCCAGGTTCAGTTGCAGGGCGTAGCCATTGTCGAGATCGGTCAGGATCGGGAAGCCGGCCTTGGCGTCCGACTTCAACTCGGATGAGAAACGCTCGACCTCCGGCGTGATCGCGACGATCTGAGCGCCCAGCTCGACGACAGCGGGGTGAATTTTTGCAAGAGCGTCGGCATTGATGCGGCAGTAGGGACACCAGTGACCACGATGAAAGGAAATGACCAGAGGACCGCGGGCCAAAAGCTGCTCGAGACTGATGAGTTCTCCATCCTGATTGGGCAAGAGGAATGACGGCATCGGCTCGCCAGGCGATGGGGAGGCGAGTCCGGCCCCACTCGCTTTCAATCGTGCGACCATGCGATCCACGATCCCAGCGAACTGGGGGCTAAGAGAGCGCACGTCATCGGCAAAGAGTTGGAGACGCTCAGCGAGCGGCGCATCGGCCTCGCGGCAGCGAAGCGTCGAGCGCTCCAGTATTTCGGCGAACGATTCCTCTGCCATATTGCGCTCCACGCCACTCAGAAATCACGTATTCGAAAATCAGCACAATTTAGACCATCAGGGCTTGACCGTCGATACAGCCATAGAGGTGACTGGGGTGCTCAGTCTCATTGCGAGCAGCCCTGCCAGCGCCAAGGACAAGGCAATCGCTATGACGCAGATGCCCCAACCATAGCGATCGAAAATCTGCCCAACAATCGCCGCGCCGGCCAGTCCACCGAGATAATAGGAGGCGAGATAGAGACCACTCGCGGCAGCGCGATCGGTTCTGGCTGCGCGCCCCACATACCCGGTCCCGATGGCTTGTGCAAAGAAAGTTCCAATTCCGACCAGCACCATGCCGATCAGCACGCCTTGCAGGTTGGGGATAAGCAGAAACGGCAGACCTGCGACCGCGACGAGCAGCCCACCCCATAGTGCCGGGCGTGTGCCGAAGCGAAGAGCGGCGTGGCCGGCGAGTGGCGTTGTGAGCATCGAGGGAAGGAACACAAAATATACGAGACCGAGCGACATTCGATCGATCGAGATGGGTTCGCCTGCCAGCACGAAATTTACATAGGTGAAGATGCCGATGAAGGCGAACAGGATCAGAATGCCGATTCCGAAACTTGCGCGCAGCGCCGGATTGCGCAAATGCTCACCCCAGCTCGCCAGCAGCGAATGCCGGTTTCCTGGACTCCCCAGCTGTGACATGCGATTCAGATTGAGAACGACCAGGGCAGCCCCGGCCAGATTGAGGGCCGCGAAGAAATAGAAGCTCGTCGCGAGCCCAAACAGATCTGCGATTGAGGCAGCGATGAGCCGGCCGACCAGATTGCTGGCAACAACGCCGGTAACATAAGCCGCCAAGGCTGTGGCCGTCTGTTCAGCGCTGCAATGCTCGGCCAAATACGCCATGGTCAAGGTGAATGCTGCCGCCATGAACACGCCTTGCCAGACGCGCAGCGCTGTGAAGGTCAGGAGGTCCGGTGCGACGGCAAGCAGCGACGTCGGAATTGCCAATAACGCCAGGCTGACCCAAATGCCGAGCCGGCGTGGAAGATGGCGGCTGGCCAATGCAACCCCGAGGCAGGACACAGCCATTCCCATTGTCGTCGCGTTGACGGCTAACCCGATCGCCGCCGGGGGAACGCCGTAAAGCTTGGCCAAGGATGGAAGGAGCGCCTGGGTGGCGAACAGGTCAACGAGCGTGAGAAAGCCGATGACTCCGATCATCGCGGCCCGCCAGAGAGCGACCTGTCGAGGTGTTGCGGATGAGACTTTTGAAGAAACGACGGACTGCGCGCCAAGCATGACGATACGCTCCCTTCCGGCAATGATCATACGTTGGGTGGCAACGATCGCCGGCTTGGTCCTGCCACGCTCCGAATTCTGCGGGTGGCGGCGGACCAATTGAAATATCGCGTGCCTCTCATATCGATGCATCTGGCCTATCGTCCCGCGGCTGCGGCCATAGCCCCAGACTATTGAAACCCTAGGCAGTCGGTATTTTCCGTCGAACCGGGCGGAAAGTAGCCTTCTTGTCACGCAATCAAATGGCAGGAGGCGGAAAATGGACGACGCGGCACTGAGATCCAATGTCACCAGCGCGCTGCAGGGGCAGGGCGAGCTCGCGGGAAAGAACGCGATCGTCACCGGCTCGACAAGCGGCATCGGGCTCGGAATTGCCCGCGCCTTTGGTGCTTCCGGCATGAATGTCATGCTGAACGGCTTTGGCAATCAAGAGGAAATCGAGCGGACCCGCCTCGCTCTCGAAGAGGACTTCCATGTTGCGACCGCCTATTCGGCCGCGGACATGTCGAAGCCCGATGAGATCAACGCCATGATTGACGAAGCCCGAAAGGCGTTTGGCAGGGTCGATGTCCTCGTGAACAACGCGGGCATCCAGCATGTCGAGGCGATCGAGACGTTCCCGCCTGCCAAATGGGACGCGATCATCGCTATCGACTTGTCATCGGCATTCCACGGCATCCGGGCCGTCGTCCCGGAAATGAAAGAGCACAAATGGGGGCGCATCATCAACATTGCCTCGGCGCATGCCCTGGTGGCATCACCGTACAAATCCGCCTATGTCGCTGCCAAGCACGGCCTCCTCGGGCTTACCAAAACGGTCGCGCTTGAGACAGCCGAGCATGGCATAACGGTCAACGCCATCTGCCCTGGTTATGTGCTGACGCCGCTGGTTCAGAAACAGATTCCAGAGACCGCCAGGGCCCGGGGCATCAGCGAGCAAGCAGTTGTGCGCGACGTTCTGCTTCATGCCCAGCCGACGCGACAGTTCGTGACCACCGAGCAGATTGGCGCGCTGTCAGTGTTTCTCTGCACTGAGGCGGCAGCCTCGATGACCGGCGCTGCACTGCCCGTCGAAGGCGGATGGACGGCTCAATGAGTCGCAAAGGCTTCGGAAAGAGCCGCACAGCCTCCGTGGCCGGTGGCAAGGAGAACATGATGAACATTATCCAAAAGGTAACAGAGGTCGGATCAGTCATGGCATCGCAGACGCCTGAGCAACGGCAGGGGCCGGGGCAGATCGTTCTCGTCCTGCAAGGGGGTGGAGCGCTCGGCGCCTATCAAGCCGGCGTCTATCAGGCAATGCATGAAGCGGGCATCGAGCCCGACTGGATTGTCGGCACCTCGATCGGGGCGATCAACGCGAGCTTGATTGCCGGAAACGAGTCGGAGAATCGTCTGCCCCGACTTCAAGAGTTCTGGCGGCGGATGACGCACAAATCGTTTTGGGATGCCTGGTCTGTCTGGCCGGAGGCCGCTCAGTCGCTTTCTTATTTGCGCATATTAACTGGCGGCCTCCCGGGTTTCTTCGAGCCAAATCCGCTCGCGACGCTCGGGACGCACTTTCCAATGGGCACGGACCGGGCCGGTTATTACTCAACAACGCCCCTGGAAAGGACTCTGCTCGAACTCGTGGACTTTGCTTTGGTCAACCGGTGCAGGCCGCGGCTGACGGTCGGCGCCGCCCATGTGCGCACCAGCCAGATGAAGTATTTCGACAGCCGCGACATGGAAATCGGGGTTGAGCACGTTCTGGCATCCGGCGCCTTGCCGCCGGCCTTCCCGGCCATTCGCATCGATGGTGAACTCTATTGGGACGGCGGAATTCTCTCCAACACCCCGACCGAGGTGGTCTTTGACGACAATCCGCGGCGCAGCTCGCTGATCTTCGCAGTCCATATGTGGAACCCGATCGGAGCGGAGCCCGAGACGATCTGGCAGATCCTGCATCGCCAGAAGGACATTCAATATTCGAGCCGGGTTGCCAGCCATATTTCTCGTCAGCTCCAGACCCATCGCTTGCGCCATATCATCAGGCAGCTGGTCGAATTCATTCCCGAATCGGAGCGGAACAGCGAGGCTGTCCGGGAACTCGCGTCCCATGGTTGCCCGACTCGCATGCATGTGGTTCGCCTCCTCGCGCCGCGCCTCGACAATGAAGATCACCGAAAGGACATCGACTTCAGTGAGTCAGGCATCCGCAAGCGTTGGGAGGCAGGTTATGAGAAAACCCGCCGCGAAATCGCGAGAGCGGCATGGCAGGGCGAGTTCGATCCGCTCGAAGGGGTGATCCTGCATGAACTCGCCGAGGAGTGAAGATGGACCCCATTGCCGCAAACCCAGGCGCCTCGAACAGATGGTCGGCCATTGGATTTGAATATCGGCGAGGGAATAGATCTTTTCGGGGTGGTGATCATCGTCGCTGGTATTGGCCGGAGTCGGAATCGATGGAGGCACCCCCTCAACAAAGCGCTCTATGAGG
>JBKOZY010000229.1:0-3277 GCA_046726135.1 Pseudomonadota bacterium
AGTCGAGATCGATGCCAAGCCCAGGCCCCGGCGGCGCATGGACATAACCTTGCGCATCGGTACGGATCACCGTCTTGGCACCGAACTCGAAGGCAGGGTAGGGCACCGGCTGCTCGAAATAGTCGCAATTGGCATAGGCAAGCATGACATGGAGATTGGCTGCCTGGGTCAGCGTGTAGCCCCAGCACTGGACCTCCACCGTCATGCCAAAGGCTTCCGCCAGCGCCATCACTTTGCGGATCGGCGTGATGCCGCCACAGATCGTGGCGTCGACCCGAAGCGCGCTCCAGGCGCCGCGCTGAACTGCCTGCAACAGCATCTGCAGGTCGAGCCAGGTATTGCCGGCGGCGATCACCGGCACGGTGCTCGCCTGCCGTATTGCGCGATAGCCTTCGATGTCGGTGTCGGGCAGCGGCGCCTCGAACCAGCGAAATCCCATTTCGCCGAGCTTCCTCGCCACCATGATCGCGCCGGCGAGATCATAGCGCTGCTCGGCATCGAGCATCAGCGCTAGATCGCGTCCGGCAAAATGCCGATGCACTGCCTCGCACATTTTGAGGTCGCGCCGCGGCACGCACCAGCAATGAAACTTCACCGCCTTGAAGCCTTCGGTAGCTCGTGCCTCGACATAGTCGATATAGGCCTGATCATCGGCAAGGAGCGGCGTCGATGCATAAGAGAGAATCTTGTCGCGGGCGCCGCCGAGAAGCTGGTAGAGCGGCAGCCCGGCATGACGTGCCGCCATGTCCCACAACGCGATGTCGATGAGCGAATGAGCCTGCGGCACCATCGGCGTGCCGAAATTGCGCAAGGAATGCCACAGTGCCTCGCGATAGGCCGGTGACTTGCCGATGACATCGGGAAGCACCGCCCGCAGCGCCTCGCCGACCGACCGGTCGAAGCCGTGCGGCGTGATCATTGCCGCGCCGGCAAGACCCTGGAGGCCGCTCCGCGCCGTCAGCCTGAGGATGATGTTGACCATATACTGGTCGGTCATACCCTCCGCCCAGGTGTAGCGTTCGACATCCGGTCCAACGAGAAACACTTCGGCACGATCGATGATGTGGTTCTGCATTGCCTGATCCGTCATTTGTGGCTGTCCAGAGCCGATTCGCCATGCCAGCCGAGATGGCTTAGAAAATCCCGGGTCCGCGCGACTTTCGCCGCCTCGAAGATCTGACGCGGCGGCCCTTCCTCGATGACCCGACCGCGGTCGAACACGATCACCCGGTCAGCGACCCGCCGCGCGAAATCCATCTCGTGAGTCACCACCAGCATGGTCATGCCTTCATCGGCCAGCACTTTCATCACGCTCAGGACCTCGCCGATCGTTTCCGGGTCGAGTGCCGATGTCGGCTCGTCGAACAGCATGAGTGCCGGCTCCATCGCCAACGCCCGGGCGATCGCCACCCGCTGCTGCTGACCGCCCGACAGCGCCGCCGGATGGACGTCGGCTTTCTCGATCAACCCGACCTTGGCGAGCAGCTGGCGCGCCCGCTCTTCCGCCGCCTGGCGCTCGAGCTTGAGCACGGTGGTCGGCCCGATGGTGATGTTACGGGTCACGGTCAGATGTGGGAACAGTTCGAAATTCTGGAACACCATGCCCATCCGGCGTCGCACCTTCTGAGCTGCCCGTGCCTGCGATGCGATCACCGGCTGACCCTCGAAGAGCACCTGCCCATGGTCGAGGCTTTCAAGCGCATTGGCACAGCGCAAAAGCGTCGACTTGCCGGAGCCCGATGGTCCGATCAGGCACACCACCTCACCCCGGGCAATCGCGAGCGACACCTGGTCGAGCGCAACGATCGAGCCGTAGTGTTTCGATACCGACTCGAAGGCGAGGATCGGCCGCGCTGTCATTCGACCACTTTCCAGCGGCGATGAATCCAGTCGACGATCTTGGCCTGCGGATAGCCCATCAGCCAATAGAGTACCGCCATCGCCGTCAACACCTCGAGGATGCGGTAGGTCTCGGAGCGCACCTTGAGCGCCATATAGGACAAGTCGGTGACCGAGATGATCGACACGAGCGAGGTGTCCTTGAACAGCGAGACCCAGGTCGAGGCAAGCGCCGGCAGCACCCGCATCACGGCCTGCGGCAGGATGATCCGGATGAACACCTCGGCTCGGCTCATGCCGAGCGCCAGCCCGGCATTCCATTGCCCTTCGCGGATCGACACGATACCGGCGCGGAAGGTTTCGGAGTTGAACGACGAGATGTTGCAGGTGAGCCCGACAATGGCGGTGCTGAGCTGCGACAGTTGGATGTCGAAATAGGCAGGCAGCACATAATAGGCCCAATAGATCTGCAGGATCAGCGGCGTCGCCCGGAAGAACTCGACGAATGCCGTTGCCGGTGCGCTTACCAACCCCAGCGGTGACAGTCTGAGCAACGCCAGAATGAGGCCACCAGGAAGCGCCAGGGCCATGGTCACGACGGTGAGCCAGATGGTCATCCAGGCGCCCTCGAGCAGGCGGGGCAGGTTGTCCCATACGACGCTCCAGTCGAAGGTCATGACGAGCCGAGATGTTGAAGCCGCCGATAGGCCCGGTCGACCAGCCGCGCCACCGGATAGCACAACAGGAAATAGACGATCATCGCCGCAGTGTAGAGCTCGAACGGCCGATAGGTCTTGCCGGCGACGATCTGGGTTTGCCGCAGGAGCTCCGGCACGGCGATGACCGAAGCGATGGCGCTGTCTTTGATGGCGATGACGAACAACGAGCCGAGCGCCGGCATCATCCGGATCAGCGCCTGCGGCAGAACGATGGTCCGGATCGCCTGCAGACGGCTCATCCCGAGCGCCAACCCCGCTTGCATCTGGTTGCGCCGGACCGAGGTAAGCCCCGCCCGGATGGTCTCCGCGACATAGGCCCCGAGATGGACGCCAAGACCGATGATCCCGGCCGTCATCGCATCGAGCGACCGCCCGACCACCAGGGGGAAAGCGAAGAACGTCCAAACCAGCACCACCAGCAGCGGGATCGACCGCACGGTGTCGACATAGAAGCCGAGCACCGCATTGACGAGCCGTCCTCCATAGGTCCTGAGGGTTCCGACCACGATGCCGATCGCCAGGCCGAGCAGCATCGAGGAGATGCTCAGCGAGACGGTGATCCACAGCGCCTTGAGCAGAAACGGCCAGCTGTCGATGATCGGTTTGAGGGTGATGTTCAAGGGGATACGGCCGACAAGGAAGCCGAAGGGCTCCCCCCACCCGCGACCCCTCCCCATGCTGGGGGAGGGGAGGTTTTGCCTTCATCCTTCCCCTAGTGG
>JBKOZY010000230.1:0-3289 GCA_046726135.1 Pseudomonadota bacterium
GCTGTGAAGCGTCACACCGGTTCGTGCAGATTTGCGGAGGCAATACCCACAGCGGTGACGCAGCGCCTCGCAATCGATCCTCGCATTGCTTGACAGGCGACGACGCCGAAACTATGCGTTTGGAACGCTCCAAGCCTAGCCTAGCGAAAGAATCAAGGACATCATGACAGCCTCCAAGCTCAAGATCGGTCTCGTGACGGAGCCGTTGACAAGCAGGCCGCTCCGCGAGGTCATGGACTGGGTGGTGGCCGAAGTGCCGGAGATCATTGGCCTCGAGATCGGCACCGGTGCCTATGCCCCCACGGGCCATTGCGACATGCCAGAGCTCCTCAGGAATTCTGCTGCTCGAGAGACATGGAAAAACGAGATCGAGACGCGTGGACTCGAGATCGCTGCCTTCAACTGCTGGGGCAATCCACTCCATCCGGATGCGAGCATCGCCGGCGCGCATGACGCAGCACTGCGCGATACCATCCGGCTTGCCGGCGAACTCGGCGTCGACCGGATCGTTGCCCTTGGCGGCTGCCCTGGGGGATCTGCCCGAGATGTGACGCCGCATTTCGCTGGCGGCGGGTGGCTCCCCTATCTGGAGAACGTCTATCAGCGCCAGTGGGAGTATCAGATCCATGACTATTGGGCAGAGATCGGAGAATTCGCGATCCGCACCGATCCGGCGCTGCTCATCTGCCTGGAGCTCCATCCCGGCACGGTCGCCTACAATGTCGAAACGTTCGAGCGGCTCGCCGCACTCTCTCCCGCCATTGCCGCGAACATCGATCCGAGCCATTTTTTCTGGATGCAGATGGACTCCAACCGTGTCGTGCAGCGGCTGGCCGGCCGTATTGGCCATGCCCATGGCAAGGACGTGATTTTCAACGCCGAGAAGGTCGCGCTGAACGGGTTGCTCGATCACCGCTGGCCGACGCCGGCCAGCGAGATGCCGTGGAACTTCGCTGCGATCGGCCGCGGTCATGACCTGCCCTGGTGGCAGGCGCTGTTGACGGATCTCGCAGCCGCCGGAAAGGTGAAGACCATCGCGATCGAGCATGAAGATCCGTTCGTGGCCCCGGTGGTCGGCATCCGCGAGGCAGCCCGCCTTCTGGCCGAGGCCCTCGGCAATGCTGCAACGACGAGGATAAGTTCATGAGCGTGGTTCGGGCAGCCGTCACCGAGCGACCAGGCGTCATCGCGCTGCGCGAATTTCCGATGCCTGATCCGGCGCCCGGCGCGGTAATCATGAAAGTGCACTACTCCGGAATTTGCGGCACCGATAAGCACACCTTCCGCGGCGAGTCGAAGCAATATGCCGGAACCCCTCATGAAAGAGATCTGACTTATCCCCTGATTTGCGGTCATGAAAATGTCGGCGAGGTGGTCGCGACCGGTGGCGAGGTTCACGATAGCGAGGGGCGCAAGCTCAAGGCCGGCGACCGCATCGTGCCCGCCGCCAATGTCGCCTGCGGCGACTGCCATTTCTGCCGCAACGGCTACCCCTACTACATGTGCGAGAACCTTGAAGACTATGGCAACAGCCTGCACTGCGGCCTGGCCCCCCACCTGTTCGGCGGCTGGTCCGAGTACATGTACCTGCTCCCCGGCACGCAGCTGTTCAGGGTTCCGGGCGACCTGCCCAATCACGTTGCGGTCCTGACCGAGATCATGTCGGTAACCCATGGTGTCGAGACAGCTCAGACCCTTCTCGGGCTTGTCGGCGGCAGCCGATTTGCTCAATCCATCGCTGTCCTCGGGGTGGGGCCCTTGGGACTCTGCCACCTGATCAAGGCAAAGCTCCTCGGTGCTGGCCAGCTCATCGCCACCGATCTCTTCCCGTCCCGCCTCGCGCTCGCCGGGGCTTTCGGCGCCAGCCTCACCATGCCGGTCGAGACCACCGATATGGCGGAGCGCATCGCCCGCGCGCGGGAGCACACAGGCGGACTCGGTCCCGATATCGTGCTCGACTGCAGTGGCGTTCCATCGACGTTTGTCGAGGCCGTCAGGATGGTGCGGGTCGGTGGCGTGGTGGTGGAGGCCGGAGCCTTTGTCGATATGGGACCGGTCGCGATCAATCCCAATTCGGATATCTGCACCAAGAACGTCAGTGTCATCGGCGTGGGTGGCGAAACCTCGACCTCCTATTTGCCGTCCATGCGGCTCATGGCGGCAAATCTCGACCGCCTGCCCTTCGACCGTATCGTGAGCCACAGGATGCCGCTGGAACACGCCCGGGAGGCGGTCGAGCTGGCGCAGACGGACGTCGCCATGAAGGTCGTGATGGCGCCCCATGGCGAGGCTGCCTGAGGGCCGGGCAAGTCGAAAAGATGAGCGGCAAAGCGTGATGGCGACCGAGTCTCCGACTGGCAAGCCGCCGACGATCCTCGATGTCGCCAGACGCGCCGGCGTATCGAAGTCGACGGTCTCGAATGTGGTCCGCGGAATACGCGCGATCACGCCCGAAACCCAGCTCAAGGTCACCAAGGCTATCGAGGAGCTCGGCTATCGTCCGAACATCCTGGCGCGCCAGATGGTGCATCAGCGGACGACAATCTTCGGCGTTGTCGTCGGCGATCTGGCGAACCCGTTCTATGCCGAAATGGCAAAGCAGATCGAGCGCTCCGCCGCGTCGCGTGGATATCGCGTCATGTTCTGCAACACGCAGGGCGACGAGACTGCCGAGATGGCCGGGCTCGAGGGTCTGCTCGAGCAGCGGGTCGCCGGGATCATCTTCCTCGCCTATGCCGGCCGCTCGACTCGACCGCGGACGCTGATCGAAGGCCGGGTGCCTGCCGTCTTCGTCACCTGCTCCGCCGATTGGGGCGATGTCGTCTGCGCCGATGACGAACGCGGCGGGAGGATCGCGACCGAGCACCTGATCGGGCTCGGCCATGAACGGATCGCCTATTGCGCCGATCCGATCGTCGAGGACGCCACTGATCGCGCACGTCAGGCTGGCTATCGCCAGACGATGGAGGCTGCCGGCCTGACCCCCATGGTGTTCCATTGGGAGCGGGCGGAAGACCGGCTGTTGCGGGAGGCCCCCGTCGAGGAGATCCTGACGGGGCCGCAACGGCCCACCGCCTTCGTCTCCTCCAATGACCTCGGCGCCATCGATCTCCTCGACTGTGCCGACCGTTTGTCGATCCCAGTGCCGCGGAAGCTCTCGGTTGTCGGGTTCGACGATGTGATGATGGCCGGGCTTGCCCGCATCAATCTCACCACCATGGCGCAGCCCAAGGAAATGCTGGCTCGTCTCGCCGTCGACACGCTCGCGAGCCGGATCGAGGGCGAGCTG
>JBKOZY010000231.1:0-5296 GCA_046726135.1 Pseudomonadota bacterium
GGGCGACCTTGTCGAAAAGCTCGATCTGCAGCGGAAAGGCATCGCGGAAGAAGCCGGAGATCCGCAAGGTGACATCGACCCGCGGGCGGCCAAGCTCGGCCAGAGTCAGGATCTCGAAACCGACGACACGGCCGGTTCCCGGCTCCCATTGCGGTCTCGCGCCGAGCAGCGCCAGCGCCTGGGCAATGTCGTCGCCGCCGGTGCGCATGTTGGACGTGCCCCAGACGCTCAAGCCGATGGCCGATGGATAGCGTCCGTGGTCCTGAAAATGGCGGGCGAGCATCGCCTCGGCCGAGCGGCGGCCCAGATCGAAGGCGGTGGGAGTCGGCACCGCCCGGTTGTCGACCGAGTAGAAATTGCGCCCGGTCGGCAGGACATCGAGCCGGCCGCGGCTTGGTGCACCAGACGGTCCGGGATCAACGAAGCGGCCGGCCAGGCCGGCGAGCACCGCTTCGATCTCGCGGGTACCGCAGGCCCGGACAGCCGGCCTGATTGCCGATTCGATCCGGTCCGTGACGGCAGCGCTGGCTGGTCCAGGTGGGGCAGCGCTGCCTTCGACGATGCGGCAGGCCAGTGCCTCGAGCCGCTCGACGGTGTCGCCCACCGAGCGCCAGGGACCGGCGTCGACGGCAGCGAGGAGGGGAGGGCGGGGCCCTTGCCAGGGGTCGCTCATCGTTGCCGCGAGCGGATCGAAGGCAAGGTCGAGATCATGAACGAGAGCACGCAGCAGCGAGGCATCGCCGGCCGTTCCCTCCCCGCGCGGGAGGCGTGACAGGGCCACCAGCAGATCGGTCTCGAGACGGCCTTGGGGGCTCGTGCCCAAAATATGAAGGCCGTCGCGGATCTGACTCTCCTTGACGTCGCACAGCCAGGCATCGAGGTGGGCAAGCGCGGTGTCATCGGCCATGATGTCGGTCAGGCGAGCATCGCGGTCGATGCCGCTCGACTCCACAAGCTCGGCTATGCGGCGGCGAATGAGCTTTTGTCGCCGCGCATCCAAACCGCCGGCAAGCGCATATTCGTCGATCAGGGTTTCGAGCTCACGCAACGGCCCATAGGATTCCGCCCGGGTCAGCGGCGGGGTGAGGTGGTCGACGATGACGGCGGCGGTCCGGCGCTTGGCCTGGGTGCCTTCGCCAGGATCGTTGACGATGAAGGGATAGAGCTGCGGCAGCGGGCCGAAGACAATGTCGGGCCAGCATTCGGCCGACAGCGCGGTGGCCTTGCCGGGGAGCCATTCGAGATTGCCGTGCTTGCCATTGTGGATCACGGCATGAGCGCCGAACACCTCGCGGAGCCAGAGATAGAAAGCGAGATAGCCATGCGGCGGCACCAGGCTCGCATCGTGCCAGGTGCCCTTGGGATCGATGTTGTAGCCGCGCGCCGGCTGGATGCCGATGGCGACATGGCCAAAGAGGCGAACCGGCAGGCGGAATACGCCGTCGCGGCAGAAGGGATCGTGCTCGGCATCGCCCCAGCGGCTCAGCAGGGCATCGCGCGAGTTGGCTGGAAGCCGCTCGAAAAAGCGGCGATAGGTCGCCAAGGGCAGCAGCGCATCGGTGGGTGCATCGGCATGGGCACCGCTGTTGGTCGGCCCGCGCATCAATTGCGCCAACAGCTCGTTGCCGGTACGCGGTCGATCATCGACGCGGTAGCCCTCGCCGGCGAGGGCATCGAGAATGGCGACGGTACTGGCCGGCGTGTCGTAGCCGACACCATTGGCAATCCGCCCGTCGCGATTGGGATAGTTGGCGAGCACGATGGCGATGCGGCGCTCGGCGGCGTCAAGCTGTCTGAGCCTGGCCCAGGCTGCGGCAAGATCGGCGATGCGCTCGATCGCTTGCTGCATCGGGCGATAGGCCATGACCGAGCATTCGGTCGCGGCATGCCAGTCGCCCGCTTCCTTGAACGAGGCGGCGGTGGTGATGATCCGCCCATCGAGCTCCGGCAGGACCACGTTCATCGCCAGATCGCGGGCCGACAGGCCCTGGCTGCTGGCCGACCACGCCGCCTCGCTCGAACCGGAGAGAATGACCTGAAGCACCGGGCAATCGAATCGGGCAAAGGGGTTGCCCTGACCTTCGCCGTCGAAGCGACCAGCCGCGAAGGCGGTGGCATTGAGGATGACAGCTGGTGGCGTGCGCGACAGGGTGGCTTCGAGAAATCTGGCGCTCTCCTCGTCCTTGAGGCTCGCGACGAAGATCGGGCAAGGGGTGAGTCCGCGATTTTCCAGCGCGCCGGCGAGGCGGTCGATCGGGGCGGTGAGGCCGCCTTCGATCAGCGCCCGGTAGAACACGATGGCGGCGGTGACGCCTTCGGCTGGCTCCCTGCTTCGCCATCGATGGATGCCGGCATGCGGCAGAGGAACCGGCGGCGAGGCTGCGGCATCGTTCCCTAAGAGCTCGAAGCAAAAACGCAGGAAATTGCCGGCATTGTCCGGCCCGCCCTCGGCGAGATAGCGATGGAGCCGCTGGCAGGCGGCCGGCGGAATGGTGGAGAGAGCGGCGAGCGTCGGGTCGGGGTCGCGGCCGCCGGGGAGCAGCGCGAGCGCGAGCGACCGGCGCGCCGCCAGCGCGACGAGTTCGTCGACGCCATAGGTCCAATAGCCGCGGCCGCCGAGAAGGCGCACGACGATGAGCCGGGACGTCGCGGCGGTCCGCTCGATCCAGCTGTCGACCGAGAGATGATGGCCGAGCGCCATGAGATTGGCGAGCCGCAGCGACGGCTTGGGCTGGGGGAGGCTGTCAAAGGCACGGGCGAGGAGGGCGAGCTCCGAATCGGCGGCCGACAGCACGATGCAGTCGCCCGGACTCTGCCCGAGATCGATGGCCTCGCCCGATCCGTCGAGGGTCGCTGTCTGTCGTGCGAGAAGATGCACGTTGCTCTACCCGTTGAGCTCCTGCTCAATCTGCGTGCGATCGAGCCCTTTCAGGCCGATCACCACCAATGACGAGCGGCGGTGCTCGCCGTCGCGCCAGGGCCGATCGAACCAGTGATTGACCCGCGGGCCTACCGCCTGAACGACGAGACGCGACGGGTTTCCGTCAAGCGCGATGAAGCCTTTGAGGCGCAATATGTCGTGGCGGCGAACCGTCGCCTCGATCGCATCGATCAACGCGCCACGATCTCCTATGGTCGCAAGCGGGACGACGAAGCTTTCGAAATCATCGTGATCGTGGTCCGCGAAGCCCTCGAGCTCATGATGGGAGAGACGGGTGAGGAGATCCGATTCGGCGGCGGCGTCGAGGCCGATCAGGGCGGCAGGGCTGACCTGGCCATGACGGGTGGAGACCAGTCGCGCCCCCGGGCGGAGCTGGCCGGTCAGGTCGCGGGACAGCCGCTCGGTCTCGGCCTCGCTGAGCAGGTCCGTCTTGTTGAGCAGCACCATGTCGGCACAGTTCAGCTGATCCTCGAACAGCTCCTCGATCGGGCTCTCATGCTCGACGCCCGGATCGGCCGCCCGCTGCGCCGCGACGGCCGCCTCGTCATGGGCGAAGCGCCCCTCCGCCAGGGCGGGGCCGTCGACCACGGTGACGACACCATCGACGGTGACCCGGGCGCGGATCTCGGGCCAGCCGAAGGCCCTGAGAAGCGGCTGGGGCAGGGCCAGTCCGGAAGTCTCGATCAGGATGTGGTCGGGCGGGTCGCCGCGGCCGATCAGCTTCTCCATCGTCGGGATGAAATCCTCGGCTACCGTGCAGCAGATGCAGCCATTGGCCAGCTCAATCAGGTCCTCGTCGCGGCACAGCGCATCGCCGCAGCCCTTCAACACTTCGCCATCAACGCCGATGTCTCCGAATTCATTGACGATGAGGGCGATGCGACGGCCATTGGCGTGGGTCAGCAGATGGCGAAGGAGGGTGGTCTTTCCGGCCCCGAGAAAACCGGTGATGACGGTGACCGGAATCCTGTCGCTCATGCTGTGCACCCTCTCTCTTGCTCATGGGCTCGTCCGTACCCTGTTCCACAGTCAGGATTTTGCGCAATACCGTGAAACAGTCTGCAACGGATATAGACCACCAAGGTACGGGCAAATCTACATAAATCGCGTTGCTGTCTGTTGCACGGTATTTCATATTGTTTTGCAGTTTTGGAATCCCGCTGGAATCCCGGAGCGACCCTGACATGCCGATCATGCGCTTAACCGCCCGCTGGATCGAGGGCGTTCGCGTCGCCGAGCGCACCGATTTCGTCGACGCCGACAACCCCGGCCTGCTTCTCAGGGTGACGCCGCACGGGACGAAATCCTGGGCCTATCTCTACCGCCGGAAGGCCGACGGGCGGCGCCGGATGCTGACACTCGGCACATTCCCCGACATGGGCCTCAAGGACGCGCGCACCGCCATGGTGGACCGTCGGAAGGCCATCAATGACGGATTGGATCCGGCCGGCGTCGCCCAGGAGATCAAGAAGGTCGAGAGCGTTGACGAGCTGATTGACCGCTATTTGAGGGACAGCCCGCCGGCGTCGGCCAAGTGGCGGGTCGAGGTCACCAGGATGCTCGCCAAGGACGTCCGGCCGGCCATCGGCAGCAGCAGGGTCACGGCAATTCGGCGGGCTGATATTCTGGCGATCGTCAATGCTGTGAAGGACCGTGGCGCTGGGGTGTCTGCCAACCGAACGCTCGCCGCCCTCCGCAAGCTTTTCAATTGGGCCGTCAGCGAGGGCTATCTCGAGGCAAGTCCGGCGTCGAACATTCCGCAGCGGGTCAAGGAAGAGGCGCGCGATCGCGCGCTGTCGGAATCTGAGATCATGGCATTCTGGACCGGTCTGGACAGCGCTGTCATGAAGCCCACCATGAAGATCGCGCTGCGGCTCGCGCTCGTGACAGGCCAGCGCATAGGTGAGATTTGCAGTGTCACCTGGGCCGAGGTCGATCTGGAAAGGGCCGAATGGCTGCTGCCGGCATCCAGGACGAAGAGCAAGCGCGAGCACATGGTGCCGTTGTCGACGCTCGCGGTGGAGCTGTTCCGGGAGGCGATGCAAATGCATCAAACCTCGGAAAATTCCGAATCCATATTCCCGAGCCGTCGGAATCGCCATCTCGACCCGCATTACGTCGCTGTGGCCATGCGCGAGGCGCTGCCGGTGCTCGGTCTCGCTGATGCGCCGGCAACACCGCATGATTTACGCCGATCGGTGGCATCACAGATGGCCGCCATGGGCATTGCCGAGAACATCGTCGCCCGGGTGCTGAACCATAGCAGCGAGGTCGCTAGAACGGTCACCGGCAAAGTCTATGTTAGGTACAACTTCGCTTCCGAGAAGCGTCAGGCACTCGGGGCCTGGGCAGCGC
>JBKOZY010000232.1:0-2348 GCA_046726135.1 Pseudomonadota bacterium
GCGCAACGCCGAGCGTCGGGCGGCGGCGCAGGGCGATGCCGGCCAGATCGACGGCAAGACCTTCGTGATCATCCGCCAGGCCGGCGAGAGCGGCCAGCTCTATGGCTCGGTGTCGACCCGCGACATTGCCGAAGCGGCCACTGCCGCCGGCACCGATGTCGAGCGCAACCAGGTGCTCCTCGACACCCCGATCAAGACGATCGGGCTGCATCAGGTGCGGATCGCCCTTCATCCCGAGGTGGTGATCCAGGTCACCGCCAATGTCGCCCGCTCGCCCGACGAGGCGGCGGCCCAGGCCCGTGGCGAGGTGCTGGTCGGCTCGGCCTCCGACCGCGAGGAGGCTCGCATCGCCGCCGAGGCACTGTTCCAGCAGGAGACCGAGGCTCAGGCTGAACCACCGGAGGAGAGTGTTGGCGGTTGACCGGAACGGGTTGCCTAACAATCTGATTGTGGACAATATCCCAACGCTGGCACAGCCGGGCCGTGCATTGTCGCGTCCCGCTCTCCATGGGATGGCGGGGGTCCTCTTTGCGACGAGGGTACCATGTTCAGCAGTTTGCGCCGGGTGTTCGCCCATGTCGTCCGAAGCGGGCACCTGACGGTCCGGGAGCCGGATGGCCGGCAGTTCACCTTCGGCGACCGGACCGGCGAGGAGATCGTCATCCGGGTGCGCGACCGCCAGACCGCGCTCAGGCTGGTGCTCGACCCCGACCTCGCGGTCGGCGAATGCTACATGGATGGCAGCCTGACGGTCGAGCAGGGCACGATCTACGATTTCCTGGCGCTGATGTTCAGCAATGCAGCGACCGTCCAACCGCCCGTCGGGGTGAAGATCCCGCTTCAGATCCGCGTGGCGCTGCGCCGCCTGCACCAGCGCAACCCGGTTCGCCTCGCCCGCCGCCATGTGGCGCATCACTACGACATCGACGGGCGCATCTACGAGCTCTTCCTCGATCGCGACCGGCAATATTCCTGCGCCTATTTCGAGGCGCCGGACCGCTCGCTCGAAGACGCCCAGCACGCCAAGAAGCGCCACCTCGCCGCCAAGCTCGCCATCGAGCCCGGCATGCGGGTGCTCGATATCGGCTCCGGCTGGGGCGGCCTCGCGCTCTATCTGGCGGAAACCTGCGGTGCCGAGGTCGTCGGCGTCACCCTGTCGCAGGAGCAGCATGCGCTGTCGGTCCAGCGCGCCGCCCAGGGCGGCCTGAGCGGCCGGGCTGAGTTCCGCCTCATGGATTATCGCGAGGTCGATGGCACCTTCGACCGCATCGTCTCGGTCGGCATGTTCGAGCATGTCGGCATCGGCCATTACCGCGAGTTCTTCAACAAGTTGCGCACCCTGCTCGCCCCTGACGGGGTGGCGGTGCTCCATTCGATCTGCCGCTCCGACGGGCCGAATGCGACGAGCGCCTGGACCAAGAAATACATCTTCCCCGGCGGCTACATCCCGGCGCTGTCCGAGATCGTGCCGGCGATCGAGAAGTCCGGTCTCTATCTTACCGACATCGAGGTGCTGCGCCTCCATTACGCCCGGACGCTGCGCGAATGGCGCCGGCGCTTTGCCGACCATCGCGACACCGCCCGCCGCCTGATGGACGAGCGCTTCTGCCGGATGTGGGAATTCTACCTCGCCGCCTCGGAATGCGCCTTCCGCTGGAGCGGCATGAACAATGTTCAGATCCAGATGTGTCGCCATCAACACGCTCTGCCGATCACCCGCGACTACATGCAGCGCGAGGAAAGCCGGCTGCGCGGCCAGGATGGCGGCCGGCCGCGGCTCAAATCGGTGCGTGGGGAATAGCGCTGGGGAGTGGCGAATCACCCGCCGATTCGCGCAAGATCAAGCACATCGTCACGGCGCGATGCGGCTTCCAGCCGACCCTGTGAATAGCGCGTATTGCTTTGATCCACCAACATGTTCCGCCTGCCGTCGCCTCGCGAAAGGCCCGCCGTTGCGGCTATGTAGAAGAAATGGAATCGGCTCACAACATACGCCTGCGCCGGCCGCAGGAGAGGGAGGAGGAGGAAAGTCCGGCCTATCGCGCCGCCCCGCACAATCTCGATGCCGAGCAGGCGCTGCTCGGCGCCATCCTCGTCAACAACGAGGCCTGCGACCGGGTGTCGGGCTTCCTCTTGCCCGAACACTTCTATGAGGGGATCCATCAGCGCATCTACGAGGCGGCCGCCGACCTGATTCGCGCCGGCCGCCGCGCCGATCCGGTCACGCTGAAATCCTTCTTCGAGCAGGATTCCTCGCTGAACGAGATCGGCGGGCCGGCCTATCTGGCGCGGCTCGCGGCCGCGGCGACCACCATCATCAACACCGAGGAATATGGCCGGCTGGTCTA
>JBKOZY010000233.1:0-7860 GCA_046726135.1 Pseudomonadota bacterium
GTTCAAGGAGACGACCGGGGTGACGCCCAAGGCCTTTGCCGCGGCGCGCCGCGCTGGGCTCGCTCGCGACGGTCTCGAGAGCGGCGAAAGCATCACGGCGGCGATCTATGGTGCCGGCTACTCCTCGTCGAGCCGGTTCTATGAGGGCTCGACCGCCCGGCTCGGCATGCGCCCATCCGACTACCGGGCGGGTGGTCGCGGCGCCGAGATCCGCTTCGCCGTCGGCAGTTGCTCGCTCGGCGCCTTCCTGGTGGCGGCAACCGACAAAGGCGTCTGCGCGATCATGCTCGGCGATGCGCCGGAGCCGCTGGTCGCGGCGCTCGAGGATCGGTTTCCCAAGGCCCGGCTGGTCGGCGGCGATGCCGATTTCGAGAGGCTGGTGGGGCGCGTGGTGGGGCTGATCGAGGCGCCGGGCCAGGGCAGCGATCTCCCGCTCGACCTCAAGGGCACGGCCTTCCAGCAGCGCGTGTGGCAGGCGCTCACCGCGATCCCGCCCGGCACCACCGTCAACTATGCCGAGATCGCCAGACGGATCGGCGCGCCAAAGGCGGTGCGCGCAGTGGCGCAGGCCTGTTCCGCCAATCCGACCGCCATCGCCGTCCCGTGCCACCGGGTGGTGCGCAGCGACGGGGCGCTGTCGGGCTATGCCTGGGGCATCGAGCGCAAGCAAGAGCTCATCCGGCGCGAATCGACAGAATGACGCGGGGGGTGTGCTGAACAGCACACCCCCTGTTTGTTTATCGGATTATAAGTTCCCCTGATGTGTGTCGGGGGTGGCGATGACGAAGGTCGTAACGGGTTCGTCGAGGAACTCTTCTGAAGGGGTTCGGAACCGGGAAACGTTCAAGCAGCCTCGAAGCATCAATTATCCCAAATGGGTGCTGAAGCTGGCTCACAAAATCGATCTGAAGGTCTGCAAGATTCCTCGCGAAACACATCCTCTCCTTGCCGAACTGTCCCGCAACAAGCTCAGCCCCCGCGCGGTCCTGCGTGAGCTCATGAATTTGCCACCGCCGGGCTCTCCCGGCGCGCTGGACTTCGCGGATTTCGAGGGGCTCGATCAATTCCAGCTTTATCGAGTCTATAAGAATTTCAAGCAATTGCCAGGGATGGACAAGATCCTCGACGATTTTGCCGAGACAGTTGCACGTCTGAAGCCCACAGAGGAGCATGATCAGTTACCCCTCTATGAGAGGGAGGGTCAATTCGTTGCTACCTTGATCAATATGAGGCTCAATCTCGTTCACTCGTGGAGACTGCTGGTTAGGGAATGCGGGGAAAAGTGTGTCGACATGACCACGACCTCGGGTGAAGTTCCGACGGACCTCGAACTTAAGACGCTTATCGAGCGGATCCTCAAGCCAGCGTTCAACAATCTCGCCCGCGACGGCATCCGTCCACCTGCCGATCTCATCGAGGCGGAACTGCTTCGAGATGGGCTTTCGCCGGAACTGGCTGCGGTGCAGGACCATTTCAACAGCACGGGAACCATCAAGGCCGAACTCGAAGATCTGCTCGATCGTGCCCTCGAATGCGCCGGGTTACCCGACAGCTCCGAAAGACGGACCCTCACTCTGGATGTCAGGTCGAATTTGATGGACCTGACTGCCGAGTATGGACGGGAGATGCTGGATGCCCTTCTGAGGACGATGTCCGAAGAGAAGTTCGGACCTGGTTCCCGGAACATCTTGGTCGCGATGATTGCGGGTATCGACAAGCTGGCACACATGCCAGGAGCCCGCGCGCCGGAAACCAAGCTGGACACTGTGCGAAGCGTTAGAGACGCCGCCGATCGGCTCCATGATCTCGGTTTGAAAGTGCTGGAAGATTATCCCGATGAGGCGCTCGTCACTGCTGTCAAATGGCTCTTGAGGGAAGAAGAGGTGCCTCTCGAACGTGCACAGAACTTCTTGCGCTACGCCAATATGGCCAAGCTCGAAGGGAGAAGCTCGCTCATCCGCCAAGGCATCCGCGAATACGTCACCGAAGCCAAGCTTCATCAGAAGATCTGATCAGGCATCAGAAGTTCGCAGTCTATCCGGAGCGCGAATTCGAGGACGCTGTCGCAACGGGCTTGAAGGGCTCGGGCCTGATGCCGGAAGAGGCGGCAAGATTCACGGCAGTTCGTCGAAGGCAGAAGCAAAATTATCCACGACATGATCGCCCGATTCGCCAAGTGATAGGATCCGGATCACTCCTCCAGGAACCGTGCAACGGCCGGCCCGCGCTTGAGCGCCGCCAGCTCCTCTTCGGTCGGCAGCTGCGGCTTGTCGCGCTCGGCATTGACCATGCAGAGGAAGCCGAGCGGCTCGCCGGCGGTGGCGCGGAACTGGTGCCAGGTCATGGACGGAATGTAGACGAGGTCGTTCGGGGCGATGGCGCGGACCTCCTCGCCGACCAGGCATTGACCGTGGCCGCGCAGGATCAGCACGGCATGGACGTGGTCATGGCGCTCGAGCGTCGAATAGCCGCCGGGCGCCATCTCGAAATAGCGAAGCTCCGCGGCAAGGGCCGGTGAGGAGAAGAGGACACGCCGGGTGATGTCCTTGAAGGGGACGCCCGCCTCCTGCTTATAGGCATGGATCGGCACCTCGGCCCAGTCGCCGGGACCCTGGGCGGCACGGAAATGGGGGAGGGGCTTGTCGTTCATGACGCTCCTCAGCCAAAGCGATGGGCGGCGACCCGCTCCTGCAGGCGGCGCGCCTCGCTGGCGAGCCGGTCGCCGGCGGCAAGCAGATTGCCGCCGATCAGCAACATGGTGTCGGGACCGTAGAAATCCAGGATCTCATCGACCCGGTCGAGAGTCATGCCGCCCGCCGGCACCGGCATAGCGTCGCGCTTGCCGGGAACGGGCGCGCGGGCATTGCCCGCAAGCGTCCGGCATTCGGCGCGGCTGTAGCCGAAGCGGCCGCCATAATTGGGAAAGACCTGGGCGTCGCCGCCGAACAGGCGGAAGAGCTTGCCGATGAGGAGCGCCGGCGCAATGCGGGCGACGCCGGCAAGGGCTGGGTGGGTCAACACCGCCATGTCGGGGTTGTCGCGGGCAATCGCCGACAGGGTGGCGACGCCCGAGATCATCGGTGCGACCATGATCATGGTGAGGCCATTGTCGCGGGCGAGCGTCACGCCGCCGCGGATGTCGTCGAGGGTGCCGGTGAGGCTCGGTATGTAGGTCGTGCCGGCGCCGGTCGCGCGGACCGCCGCAGCCACCGCGGCGATGCGCTCGGCGAGCGGGCTGTAGCGCTGGTCGGCGAGCCCGTGATCGTCCTTGATGAAGTCGAGACCGCCCTCGGCCATGGCGGCGGCAAGGCGGCCAAGCTCGGCGGCGCTCAGCCCCTGCGGCTTGAGGGCCGAGCAGGTGAGGGCCCGGCGGTCGGCGCGGGCCCGTGCACGGAGCCCGGCGATGCCGGCATTGGGTCCGCACAGGGCTGAAACCATCTCGGCCGGGAACACCGTATCGACAAGCGTCACGTCATCGAGGATCGAAGCATTGCCGAACAGCATGTTCATGATCTGTCCGGGCTCGTTGCCGGTGGTGGCGAGGCTCAGGCCAATCCGCACTGCGAAGACGCCGCCGCCGAGGTCGCTTATGTCCTCCACCGTGCCGACGATGTCGTCAAGAATCGTTGGTGACGCGATGGCTTCGACGGGCATCTCCACGCTCTGCTCGACAGCCAAGGCACGGGTCCGGGAGGCGATCGATTCGGCATCTGCCGTAATGTGGTAAATCGCGGTCAGCTTGGGCATATTTTGGTCACATCCCGGTGGCTGTGCTTGGAGAAAAGGACAAATAGTTGACGACAGAACACAGTCCCAATGTCGTTTATCAAACGCGCAGATTCGCCGCTTGCAATGGGGCGCGCTCTTTGTCAATCCTTGTTTCGAGGATGTCGCGATGATGCACGTTAACCGCACGGCAAAATTCGGTATCGGTCAGGTGGTTAAGCATCGCCTGTTCGCCTTTCGCGGTGTCATTTTCGATGTCGATCCAACCTTCGCCAACACCGAAGAATGGTGGCAGTCGATCCCGGAGGAGATCCGGCCTGCGAAGGACCAGCCGTTCTACCATCTCCTCGCCGAAAATGAGGAGACAGAATATATCGCCTATGTGTCGGAGCAGAATTTGCTGGTCGATGATTCGCGGGAGCCGGTGCGCCATCCCCAGGTCGGCGATTATTTCAGCCGCTTCGACCGGTCGCGGGGCGCCTATGAGCGGCGCCAGCGCGGTGCGCATTGACAGGCTCGGCCGCTTCCTTCTCGTCCTTCTGACCGTTCTTGCCGTCACTCATTCCATTGCCCTCGCCGCGCCGCGGCACGGCATTGCCATGCATGGCGAACCCGAGCTGCCCGCCGGCTTCACCGCCTTTCCGTGGGTCAATCCGGACGCGCCGCAGGGCGGGGTCTATCGCGAGGCGCTGACCGGCACCTTCGACAGCACCAATCCCTTCATCGTGCGCGGCACGAGCGCGGCGGGGGTCCGGACCTATGTGTTCGAGAGCCTGATGGCGCGCAACCGGTCGGAGCCGTTCTCGCTTTACGGTCTCCTTGCCGAGACCATCGACGTCGCGACGGATCGCCGCCAGGTGACATTCCGGCTGCGGCCCGAGGCGCGGTTCTCGGACGGCACGCCGGTCACCTCGGCCGATGTCCGCTTCTCGCTCGCGACGCTGCGCGAGCATGGCCGACCGAACTACCGGGCCTATTACGACAAGGTCGCACGGATCGACACGCCCGATCCCCTGACGGTCACCTTCTTCCTCGACGAGGCCGACCGGGAGCTCGTGCTGGTGCTCGGGCTGATGCCGATCCTGCCGGAGCATTTCTTCGCCGGGCGCGATTTCGAGGCCTCGACCCTCGATCCGCTGATCGGCAGCGGCCCCTATCGGTTCCAGGAGATCAGGCCCGGCGAACGGGTGGTCTATCGTCGCGATCCTCACTGGTGGGGCAGGGGGCTTGCGGTCAATCGGGGCTTGTGGAATTTCGACGAGGTCCGCTTCGACTATTATCTCGACGGCTATGCGGCGCTCGAGGCCTTCAAGCGGGGGCTGGTCGACATTCGCGCCGAGGGCGATCCGGCGCGCTGGGCGGGCGACTACGATTTCCCGGGGGCCGGTGGCAAGGTGGCGCTCGATATCGTGACCTCGGGCCTGCCGCGACCGGCGGCGGCGATCGCCATCAACACCCGCCAGCCGCTGCTTGCCAATCCGCGGGTTCGCGAGGCGCTGATCCTCGCCTTCGACTTCGAATGGGCGAATTCCAATCTGTTCCATGGGCTGATGCAGCGGACGCAGGGCTATTTCGCCGGCTCTCCCTTGAGCTTTGTCGGTCACCGCGCCTCGGCCCGCGAGCGGCAGATGCTGACGCACGCTCATACCAAGCTGCCCGAGGCGATCCTCGATGGCAGCTGGCGGCTGCCGGTGAGCGATGGCCGGGGCCGCGACCGGGCCAATCTCCGCAAGGCGATCCAGATCCTGGCCGAACAGGGTTTCCGCCTCGCGGACGGTGTCATGAAGGAGGTGAAGACGGGGAGATCGCTGGCGCTCGAGCTCCTGGTCCAGACCCGCGAGCAGGAGCGGCTGGCGCTGCACTATCAGCGCTCGCTGCGCTCGATCGGGATCACCCTTGCGGTGCGCCAGGTCGATCCGGCGCAGTTCCAGCGGCGGCTCGACGTCTATGACTACGACCTCGTGCCGGTGAGCTGGTACAATTCGCTCTCCCCCGGCAATGAGCAGGCCTTCTACTGGGGGAGCGCCGGCCGCGAGACACCCGGGACCCGCAATTATGCCGGGGTGGCCGATCCGGCGATCGACAACATGATCGGCGAAATCGTCAAGACGACCGACCGGGAGTCCTTCCAGGACGCGGTGCGGGCGCTCGACCGGCTGCTGGTGGCCGGCAATTACGCCATCCTGCTCTATGCTCCGCCCGGCCAGTGGATCGCCCGCTGGACCCGCATCGGGCGCCCGGCCAAGCCGTCGCTCTATGGCTTCGACCCGGAGGCAAGCTGGGCGAAAAATTGACGGTCGGCTGTCGAAGAGCGGCGCTTTTCAGCGATCACGCAATTGTGTGTGCGCTATTGATTCGACGAAGGTTGTTTCACTGTGATACGTTTGGCTGTGGCGAAATTGTGGCGTTGAGTACGCGTATAACCTAACGAAATAATTGGCTTTTTCCTGTTCGTGACAGGATTGTGTCATGTCAAAACTGCTGGTCGCCGTCACGGCGGCAACCGTATTCACCATGGTGGGCGCGGCCTTGCTCGCCACCAGCTACAGCATGAGCGCCCCGTCGCAATGGGTCGCCCGTGTCGTTGAAGGGCCGCGCTCCACCCATTTCAAGACCTCCGACAAATTATGGGTCCCGCAGGGGGCCGACCGCCCGGCCTCGCGGGCGACCGAGGAAGGCTCGACAAACCGCAAGCCGCCTAGGTCCTGGTGGATTTAGCGCAGTAGGCAGTAGGCAGTAGAAACACCAATCACTGCCTAATGCCTAATGCCTATTGCCTCTCAGCGCATCACCAACGGCAGGTCGTCGCTGAGACCAAGCCCGGTGTCGATCGCCAGCCGCCGGAGCCAGGGGATGGTGGCGACGGGGCCGAGGCCGGCCGAGCGCACGAGATCGACCGGCAGCAGCGAGGCGATGAGCGAGCGGTTCGCCAGGTCGACGATCGCCTGACGCGGCATGACATCGCGACGACGACGGCGCTCATACTCCTCGAGCAGCGATCGGGCACCCGGATCATGACCATGATCCAGCGCATCATTGATCAGCTCCGCCGCAAGCGCGCCGTCGCGCAGGCTGGTGTTCAATCCCTGGGCGCCGATGGGCGGCAGGAGGTGCGCCGCCTCGCCGACCAGCAGCACGCGCTTGTCGGCAAAGCGACGGGCGAGGAGGCCGTGCATGGGAAAGGCGCGGCGCGGTCCCGGTGCGGCGATGCGGCCGTGATCGCCATGCATCTCCGCCGGAAGGGTGCTGCAGAACAGGTCGTCGGTCATCGCGAGAGCCGCCTGGATCCGCTCCGGCCGGCCCATCCAGACAAGGCTCGAGCGATCGCCAGGGAGCGGCACGGTGGTGAAGGGTCCGGCGCGCTTGTGATACTCGGTGGATGTGCCGCCATGCGGCAGCGTATGGGCGAAGGAACCGGCCAGCGCCTCCTGGGGATAGGACCATTCGGTGACGGCGATGCCGGCGAGGGAGCGCAGGCGGGAGCCCTGGCCGTCGGCGGCGATGGCAACCCGGGCGGCGAGGGGACCGGCATCGGTGTCGAGCAACAGGCCATCCTTGGCCGGCTCGAGATCCTTCACCTCGGCCTCGAGCCGCGTGACGCCGAGCATGGCGGCGCGGGATAGGAGGGCGTCGCGCAGCGGCTCGACCGGAATGTTCCAGCCAAAGCAGTCGGCGCCGACCTCGCTTGCGGCCATGGTCAGCTCCGGCGCCGCGACGAGTCCACCACGATCATCGACGATGCGCAGGACGGTCAGCTTCTCGCAGGCCGCTGCCAGTTCGCCGGGCCAGATGCCGATGGCGGCGAGAAGCTGAATGGCCGGCTGCATCAGGGCGACGGTGCGCGGGTCGGGCTGGCGCCTCACCGGGGCGGCCAGCAGCAGCGCATGATGGTCGGCAGCGGCGATGAGGCAGGCGCTGGCGAGGCCGACAGCGCCCGCTCCGGCAACGACCACATCGACATCGCGGCGATTTTGCGCCATAGGGCTCGCCATGCAGGATTCTGTCCATCTCCGCCGTGACGGGGCGGTGGCGATCATAACGCTCGATCGGCCGGAAAAGGTCAACGCGCTCGACCGGCCGATGCTCGACCGCCTGGTCGCTCTTCTCGATGAGATCGGTCGATCGGACAAGGTG
>JBKOZY010000234.1:0-3492 GCA_046726135.1 Pseudomonadota bacterium
GGCCGAGACGGTCATTGCACAAGCGGCCGGAAAGATGGTCGCTGCCGGTCAGGATCTGCCGGAGCCCCGGTCGAAATAAATCCTTCACCTTAATCGTTAAATCTGCCGGAGATCACAAAGCATTTGCCCGCATTGGAACAGCAAACGGGTGGGCTTATGTTATATCCGTAGCGTCAACTACATTCAGGCTCTTCACCCGGAGATCTTTCGGCATGACAACTATCCCGACCAAAGAACCTGGCTCGGCATTCGAACCACCAATGTTGCAGGCGCTGGCCAAGAACTGGTGGCTGATGTTGCTGCGCGGGATTGTGGCGATCATATTCGGGGTTCTCGCCTTCATCTGGCCTGGCGTGACGCTGCTCACGCTGGTGCTGTTCTATGGTGCCTATGCGCTGGTCGATGGGGCGCTCGCCATCGGTGCGGCGGTGGCAGGTCCCGGTACGGCGGGTCCACGCTGGTGGCTGGCGGTGGTCGGCGTGCTTGGGGTGGCGGCCGGTCTGCTGACGTTCCTGTGGCCAGGCATCACAGCCTTCGTCCTCCTCTACTTCATTGCCGGGTGGGCGATCGCGACCGGCGTGTTCGAGATCGTCGGGGCGATCAGGCTGCGCAAAGAGATCGAAAATGAATGGATGCTGATCCTGAGCGGGGTGCTGTCGGTCCTGTTCGGCGCGATCCTGATCATCTCGCCCGGCGCCGGCGCATTGGCGCTGATCTGGGTGATCGGCACCTATGCGATCCTGGCCGGCATCATCTACATCATCCTGGCCTTCAAGCTGCACCAGCACGAGGCCCCGGCAGTCACGCGAACCTAGCAGGGACGCGCCTCAAAGCCTGTGGGTGCCCTTGCCCAGTCGGCGAGGGCACCACCAATTTGCCGCAGTTCGCTGTGCATTAGCGAGGCAGGAAATCTCGTGGCAAAGGGAGACCTGCATGGCGTCGAAAGTGCTCGTCCTCATCGGAACCAAGAAGGGCGCCTTCATTCTGGAAAGCGATGCCACGCGGCGGTCATTCGCATTGCGCGGGCCCTATTGCGACAATTGGCCGATGAACCATGTAATCGCCGATCGCGAGAGCGGCACGCTCTATGCCGGGGGCGGAAATGAGTGGTTCGGACCGGCCGTGTGGAAGTCCAGCGATCTCGGCGCGACATGGACGCATTCGAGCGAGGGCCTTGCCTATCAGGCAGGCGAAGATCCGATCAAATCGGTGTGGAGCCTGGCGCGCCATGGCAACCGGCTCTATGCCGGCGTCGAGCCGGCAGGGCTGTTCCGGAGCGACGATGACGGCCAGTCCTGGAAACACGTGGCGGGCCTGCGCAATCATCCGTCGCGGCCAAACTGGCACCCGGGCGGCGGCGGGCTGATCCTGCATTCGCTGGTGGTCAATCCGAAAAATCCGCAGGAGCTGTGGGTCGGCATCTCGGCGGCCGGCGTGTTCCACACGAGCGATGGCGGCGAGATCTGGGAGGCGCGCAACCGCGGCACCAGGGCGGATTTCCTCCCCGAGGACATGCGCTATCCGGAATTTGGCCAATGCGTTCATTGCCTGGTGATGGCGCCTGGCATGACCAACCGGCTCTATCAGCAGAACCATTGCGGCATGTATCGCAGCGACGATGGCGGTCAGCGCTGGGAGAGCATCGAGAAGGGATTGCCCTCGTCATTCGGTTTTCCCGCCGCGACCCATCCGCGAGATCCCGAGTCGCTGTTCCTGCTGCCGCTCAATGGCGATACCGCCGGCCGCTATGTTCCGGGCGGCAAGGCAGCGGTGTGGCGAACCCGCAATGGCGGCGAAAGCTGGGCTGCGCTGAGCGATGGCCTGCCGCAGGAGAATGCGTTTTTCGGCGTGCTGCGCCAGGCAATGGCAACCGACCGTCTCGATCCCGCCGGCGTCTATTTCGGGACGAGCTCGGGTGCGGTCTATGCGAGCGCTGACGAAGGCAATGGCTGGACGCAGATCGCCGAGCATCTGCCGACGGTGTTCTCGGTCGAGACTCTGGTGATCGAGGGCTGAATGACGCTGCCGGTGGTGGTCTTCCTGCCCTCTGCCCTGGCCGATCTCTTCCCCGACAGCGAAAAGCGGGTCGAAGTGCAGGCCTCGACGGTGGACGCCGTGATGAACGCCCTCGATCGGCGCTGGCCGGGAATGCGCGACCGCCTGTGCGACTCCCGACCGGCCATCCGCCGCCATATCAACGTCTTTGTCGATGGCGAACGCGCCACGCTCGCGACGGTGCTCAAGCCAGGAACGGAGGTCTATGTGCTGACCGCGATCAGCGGCGGCTGACGGGACAACAGACCCATGACCAGCATGCGCGTGCTTCTGACCGGCTTCGAGCCCTATGGCGGGCGGAGCCTCAATCCGGCATTCGAGACGATGCGGGCGCTCGATGGCCGCGCGATCGCCGGCGCGGACGTTGTCGGGCGGGCGCTGCCGGTGTCGCTCAAGCAATTGCGCCAGACATTGGCGCGGCATCTCGATGAGGTCAGGCCGCAGGCAGTCATCGCGCTCGGCCTGTGGCCAGGCGAGCCGATGATCCGGCTGGAGCGGATCGGCATCAATGTCGCGGATTTCGAAATCGCCGATAATGAGGGGGCCCGGCCAGGCGACAGCATGGTCGCACCGGAGGGATCGCCGGCGAAGGTGACGACGCTGCCGCTCAGGGCGATCGAGACCGCCGTTCTCGCCGAGGGCATTCCGGTGCGGATCTCGTCCACCGCCGGAACATTCCTGTGCAATGCCTGCCTCTATACGCTGCTCGACCTCCTCGATCATGGCGGCAGGCGCAACGTTCCGGCCGGCTTCATCCATGTGCCCTATGCGCCGGCGCAGGTCGCGCAGATACTCAACGATCTGCGCACCGAGTCGGTGCTCGAGCTGCATCAGCGCGCCGATCTCGCATCGATGGACCTGATGACCACAGCAAGGGCGATCGAGATCGCCATCGCCGTCACCGCCGACTGGCTTGCCGGGACAGCAGCAGAAAAGCCGCGACGATGACAACGGTCGCGATGATGATCAGCCCCATCAGCGCGTAGAGCACCGGCGACAGGCCGACTTGGCGATAAGTCGACCAGATATAGGTCGGAACGGTGTTCCACGGGCCCTGAACGGCGCTGGTCCTGATCGTCTCATTGATCGACAGGATGGCCGAGAAGCTCACCGCGCCGGTGATACCCGAAGCGATGAGCGGCAGCTCGATGTCGCGGAAGGCGCGCCAGCGGCCGGCGCCGGCCAGATAGGCGGCCTCGAGATATTGCGGATCGAAGGTGGTCATGGCGGTGAGGATGATCAGCGTCGCGAACGGCAAGGCCCAAAGCGTCTGAACGATGACGATGGTGGTGAGCGAGGGGGCGATGCCGAGCAGCCGGAACAGGAAGGCGCTGGCGAGGCCCATGCTGACGCCGGGAATGAACAGGGGCAGGAGCATGGCCAGAAGAATGAGGCGCGGCACGCCGAGCTCGCGAATCGACAATGCGGCAAGGAGAC
>JBKOZY010000235.1:0-4249 GCA_046726135.1 Pseudomonadota bacterium
GCGATCGCCTCCTTGTTGCCGGTGAGCACAGTCCTGAAGGGCTCGACATCCTTGAGCTCCGGCTTCTCCCTGACCAACGCCGGCACGCGATCCAGGCAGTAGAGCACCTGGGTGTACATGGGATGCTCGACCCACAGCGTGCCATCCTGGTCGAAAGTGGCAATGTGCTGGCCGGGCGGGACGAAATCGGAGCTTGAGCGATCGGTGGTCGCGTGCACGAAATCCAGGATGGCCTGCTTGGTTGCTCCCTCGTTCCATGACGGCAGCGGATCGGCGCCCTGCGCATGGAGGGCGGGCGGGATCGGCGAGGCGGGTCAGGGTGGCGAGCGCCAGCGCGGCGGCGAGCAGCAGGCGGCGGCCGGCGGATGCGAAGGGGCTCGTCATGGCGGACTCCTATCAGTTGGTGGATGGCGGCAGACGAAGCATCTCCATGGCTTGCTCGATCGAGAACGATCCCGGCCGCTGGCGCGGCGGGAACTCCCGGAAGCTCTTGAGGTGCTCGCCTACGAGCTTCTGGGCCGGCAGCAGCAGGAAGGCATGCTCGACGAACCAGCGGGTATAGTCGCCGGCCTCGTGCTGGGCGCGTTCCAGGGGATCGGAACGCAGGTTGAACAGCCATGGCAGGCGGCGCTGAATGAGGGGCTCGCCCCAGACATCGAGGCCTTCGGCCTTCTGCTCGAGGAAGACGGCCTTCCATTGGTCGTAACGCAGGCCGGCGAGATTGCCATCGTCGGTCCAGTAAAAGAATTCGCGACGCTTGTCCGGGCCCTTGCCAGCCAGAAGATCGCGCTGGTCGTAACCATCGAGATGCACCTTGAACCTTTTGCCGGCTGCTTCATAGCCTTGCAAGAGCTTGCTCTTGATCTCCGGCTCGCCGGCGGCGGCAATGAGGGTGGTCGCCCAATCCTCGGCGGAGAAGATTTCGTTGATCTCGCTCAACGGCGGCACCAGGCCCGGCCAGCGAATGAGCGCCGGAACGCGGTAGCCGCCTTCCCAGTTGGTGTTCTTCTCGCCGCGGAAGGGCGTGGTGCCGCCATCCGGCCAGGAGAAGACCTCGGCGCCATTGTCGGTGGTGTAGACGACGATGGTGTTTTTAGCGATGCCGAGATCGTCGAGCTTCTTCAGGAGCTGGCCCACCTGGCCGTCATGCTCGACCATGCCGTCGGGATAGATGCCCAAGCCGGTGACGCCCTGCGATTGCGGCTTGAGGCGGGTCCAGATGTGCATGCGGGTGGAATTGAACCAGACGAAGAAGGGTTTCTTGTCGGTGACCGCGCGGTCGATGAAGCCGGTCGCGGCGTCGAGGAATTCCTGGTCGACCGTCTCCATCCGCTTCTTGGTCAGCGGACCGGTGTCCTCGCATTTCTGCTTGCCCCAGGGGCCGAAGCGCGGATCGTCGCCCGGCTGGTCGGTTAAGGTGGTGATGCATTTCATGACGCCGCGCGGACCGAACTCGGCGCGGAAGGCGGGGTCCTTGGGATAGTCGGGATGCTCCGGCTCGTCCTCGGCATTGAGGTGATAGAGATTCCCGAAGAACTCGTCGAAACCGTGAACGGTGGGCAGGAACTCGTTGCGGTCGCCGAGATGGTTCTTGCCGAACTGGCCGGTGGCGTAGCCTTGCGGCTTCAAGAGCTCGGCAATGGTCGGGTCCTTGTCCGACAGGCCTTCCTTGGCGGCGGGGAGGCCGACCTTCAGCAGGCCGGTGCGCAGCGGGCTCTGGCCGGTGATGAAGGCGGCGCGGCCGGCGGTGCAGGATTGCTGGCCGTAATAGTCTGTGAAAAGGCCGCCCTCATTGGCAATGCGATCGATGTTGGGGGTGCGGTAGCCCATCAAGCCGCGATTATAGGCGCTGATGTTCCAATAGCCGACATCGTCGCCCATGATGACGAGGATGTTGGGCTTGTTCTCCTGCGCCGCCGCCGGGGCAACTGTCCCGACCGCTGCCATGCCGACACCAAGAAGAGCTGCCAACGCAGCCACCGCCACCTCGCAATAGAGCCTCGTTCTGCCTGGTCGCTTTTTGGATGAAGCAATCAGAGTCTTTCTCACCGTATCCTCCACTGACGAAAGAGCACGCCACATCGGCAGTGCAGCCCTTGCGGGGCTGCCCTGCCCTCCATTGTGAAGTTGACTTCACCTACTGCTTGGCCCGAAGCGTTCCGTAGATCATCTCCCTTTCCGCCGGCGTCAGCTCCTCCGGCCCGAGGCTCACCTTCAGCTTGCCGATCTTGCCGGTGAAGGGGAACGGCACCTGGTAGTCCTCGCCGTCCACCGACGTGCCCGTGTCGATGCCGACATTGAATGTCTCGACCCAGCCGATGCCCACCGGCAGGCTCCTCGGCATCTCCTTGGTATCGACGGCCGTTCCGTCCACCTTCAAGGTGCCGGTGCCGCCCTTGCCCAAGCCCGGGCCGCGATACTTCCAGTCAAACTCAAGCGTGTGCTTGCCCGGTGCGAGCGCCTCCTTGCCCTGCCACTTCACCTTCGCAAGCTGTATCAGGTTCCAGGTGAAGACCGGCACGCCCTTCAGCAGGTAGAAGCCATAGCCGGCGAACCGGCCGCCGTCGGTGACCAGCATGCCCTCGGCGCCGCCCTCCGGGATCTCGACCTCGGCCGTGATCGTGTAGGACTTGTTGAGCATGTTCGGGGCGCCGGCGACGCCGGGGAACGGCACGTTGGTCAGCTCGCCGGTGTACTCGAACACGGTCCGGCCCATCGTGTAGCTCGGCTTCGGCCCCATGAAGCGCGGAATGGTCCGGTCGTCGAGCGGGAAGACGTTATATTTCTCCGCCTGCATGGTGAACAGCTGCTCCATATCGCGCAGCTTGTCCGGCATCTTGGCGGCCACATCGGTGGCTGGGTCCAGTCGTCGCCGAGATTGTAGAGCTGCCATTTGAAGCCGTTCATGACGTCCGTCGGCGGCGGCGCCAGCGAGAGGGCCCAGGGCGCGACCACTGGCGGCGCCGAGGCGATCCATTCGTCATGGTAGATCGCGCGGGAGCCGAACATCTCGAAATACTGGGTCGTCCGCCGGCCGGGGGCATCGGCGTTGGCCTTGTCCCAGGTGTACGTCATGCTCACGCCCTCGATTGGCCGTTGCGCTATGCCGTTGACCATCACCGGTTCCGGCAGGCCGGCTGCCTCGAGGATCGTCGGCACGATGTCGATGACATGGTGGAACTGGTGGCGGATGCCGCCCCTGTCCTTGATCCGCGCCGGCCAGGCCATGGCCATGCCGTTGCGGGTGCCGCCGAAGTGGGAGGCCACCTCCTTCGTCCACGGATAGGGCGTATCCCAGGCCCAGGCCCATGGCACCGCATAATGCGGGTAGGGCTGGTCGGTGCCCCAGAGGTCGTAGAACTTCATGTTCATTTCCACCGTTGGGTTCACGCCGTTCGCGACGGCGAACTCGCTGTAGAGGCCGTTGAGCGTGCCTTCGGGGCTCGAGCCGTTGTCGCCGCTCACGTAGATGACTAGCGTGTTGTCGAGCTTGCCGGCGTCCTCGACCGCCTGGATGACGCGGCCGACCTCATGGTCGGTATAGGCCAGGTAAGCCGCATAGACATCGGCCTGACGGATGTAGAGCTTTTTCGCCTCGGGCGAGAGCGTATCCCACTTGGGTGGACTGTCCGGCCAGGCCGAGAGCGTGGCGTTCTCGGGAACGATGCCCAACTTCTTCTGGTTGGCGAAGATCGTGTCGCGCAGCTTGTTCCAGCCCTCGTCAAACAGATGCATCGCGCTGATCTTGTCCACCCATTCCCTTGTCGGATGGTGTGGCGCGTGGGTGCCGCCGGGCGCGTAGTAGATCATGAACGGACGGTCGGGCTGGACCTCGTTCAGCATGTTGATGCGGGAGATCGCCTCGTCGGCCATGGCGGTGATGAGGTTCCAGCCGGGATGGCCGAGATAGGGCTCGATCGGCGTGGTGTTGCGGAACAGGTTGTTCGGCTGCCATTGGCTGGTGTCGTCGCCGATGAAACCGTAGCAGTAGTCGAAGCCCTTGGTCGGCCCGGTCGGCCAGTTGTGGAACGGGCCGGCCTGGCTGCCCTCCCATTGCGGCACGTTGTGACCCTTGCCGTACCACGACGTGTCGTAGCCGTTCTGCCGGAGGATCTCGCCGATGGCGACGGCGTCGCGGGGGATGACGCTGTTATAGCCGGGGTAACCCGTCGCCTGATCGACGACAACGCCGGTGGCCACCGAGTGTTGGTTGCGGCCGGTGAGCAGCGCAGCCCGCGTCGGCGAGCAG
>JBKOZY010000236.1:0-7549 GCA_046726135.1 Pseudomonadota bacterium
ATATCGCGCCACACCCGCTCGGCGATGCTGGCATTCGACTCCTCGACCAGCGACAGGGCGGCGCTGATGGTGACCGAGGCGATGTTGTCGCGCACGAACAGCCACTGGGCGGTCCCGCCCACCAATCCGAGCAGCGGCAGCGGCAGCAGCGGCAAGGGCGTGTCGTCGATCCGGAAATGGAGATTGACGATGGGGGCGAATTCGCTCGGCGCCGCGATCTCGGGCGCGAGCTCGCCGATCGTCCAGGGCGGCACCGCGGCGATCACCTGGTCGTCCGGGCGAAGCGCCTCGCGGCCACGCGCCGTCACAAGGGCGGCGACCCGAACGCCATCGCGCTCGAGGCCACGGATCTTGGCGGCGAAGCGGACATCGGCGCCGCGCTCCGCCAGCATGGCGAGGGCAGGCTCGACCAGCGTGTCGGCAAGGCTCTTGCGGGCAATCAACGGTGTTGCCTTGGCAGCACCCTGCGCCAGCGTCTCGCGGATCACCGGCACCAGCAACCGTGCGGCCGCGAGCTCCGGCGGGGTGTTGAGGACGGCAACGGTGAAGGGCTCCCAGAAGCGGTGGAAGAACGGACCCTGGGCGCGGAACAGCTGGCTGACGGTGCGGTCGCCAGCATTGAGCAGGCGCAGGCCGTCGAGATATTCGCCAAGCGAGGTGCCGCGCACCCGCCGGTCCTTGTCGAGGATCCACCAGGGCACCGGCCCGCGATTGATGTCGACGGTCCAGCGCTCGCCGGATTGAAGATCGAGAAAGGGGAAGACGGCGCGCTCCGGCCCGATCAGCCGGTCGCGCGCGCCGATACGGTCGAGATAGGCGAGCGTCGCCCAATTGCCCGACAGCATCAGATGATTGCCGTTATCGATCTCGGTCTCGAGCAGCGGGTCGTGCCAGGAGCGGCAGCGACCGCCAGCCCCCGCCGCCGCCTCATGGACGACGATGTCGAAGCCGCGGCTGATGAGATCGATGGCGGCGGCGAGGCCGGCGACGCCGGCACCGATGATGTGAACCTTGCCCATCTGAGCTCAAAACAATCCGTAGCGCAGCGCGATGGCCAGCATTTCCGTTTTGCCGACCAGGCGCTTCGATGCCGCGGGGTCGGCGATCGCGCTGTCGGACAGCGCCATCATCCGCATGAGATTGCGCCGGTAGACTTCCATCATGATCCGCGCCGGCCGCATGGCGCGGCGGTCGCAGCGCTGCAGCGCCTGCTCGGCCTTGATGAATTCGCCAGCGGCAAGAGCGGCGAATTCCCGCCACGCCTTGGGGAAGGCGGGATGACCCATGATGCCGAGCGGCGGCGTCGCCGGAATGCCGTGGCGCTCGAGCAGATCGCGCGGCAGATAGACCCGGCCGATCCGCGCATCCTCATCGACGTCGCGCGCAATGTTGGCCAGCTGAAGAGCCCGCCCGAGATGATGCGCCACCGCCATGCCGGCCTCGCTCGACTCGCCGAAGATCGAGATGCAGAGCCGCCCGACCGCGGAGGCGACCCGGTCGCAATAGAGATCGAGCGTGGCGCGATCCGGGGCGACGATCGGCCCCTCGGCATCCATCTCCATGCCGTCGACGATGGCAAGGAGGTCGGCGCGGCGCAGGCCGAAGGACTGGACACCGCTGAAAAGGGCGCGGGCGATGAGTTGGCGCGGCTTGCCGGCATAGATCCGATCGACCTCGCGACGCCATTCGGCGAGCCCGGCCTGACGCTTTGTTCGATCCGGCTCGTCATCGGCAATGTCGTCGACGGTGCGGCAGAACGCATAGACGGCGAAGATCGCCCCCCGCCGTTTTGCCGGCAGCAACCGCATCGCCCAATAGAAGGACGTGCTCGCCGCCAGCACCTGGCGGGCAATCTCCCGCTGATCGGAAAGATCGACCGGCACCGTCGACAGATGGGAGCTCAGAACCATGGCGGAGGTTATCGGACGAAGGTTGACCCCTCACCCGCCCCGCCGGGGAACCTTCTCCCCGCGAAGTGGGGAGAGGGTGGCCGAAGGCCGGATGAGGAGCCGTCATACCGGCTCGATGAAAACCCCGTCAACTCAGCCCCGCGCCTTGAAGCCGAGGACCTTGGCACCGGCATGGTTGAGGGCCGCGAACACCTCGTTGATGATGTGCTGGGCGTCGAGCCCCGCCTCGTCGAACTGCTCCTGCGGCGAGCCATGGCCGATGAATCGGTCGGGCAGGAACATTGGCCTGACCTTGAGGTTCCTGCCCAGAAGATCGTTGCTCGCGAGATGGTTCAGCACATGCGAGCCGAAGCCGCCGATGGCGCCGTCCTCCATGGTGATCAGCACCTCATGCTCGCGGGCCAGCCGTCTGACCAGATTGGTGTCCAGCGGCTTCGCGAAGCGGGCGTCGGCGACGGTGGTCGAGAGCCCGTGATGGCGCAGCTCCTCCGCCGCTTTGAGACAGGCCTGGAGCCGCGTCCCGAGACAAAGGATCGCGATCTTGCTGCCCTCGACGACGATACGGCCCTTGCCGATCTCGAGCGGCACGCCCTGCTCGGGCATGTCGACGCCGACCCCTTCGCCACGCGGATAGCGGAAGGCCACCGGACGATCGTCGAGCGCCGCGGCGGTCGCCACCATATGGACGAGCTCGGCCTCGTCGGACGCCGCCATGATCACAAAATTGGGGAGGCAGGCGAGATAGGCCAGATCATAGCTGCCGGCATGGGTGGCACCATCCTGGCCGACCAGGCCGGCACGGTCGATGGCGAAGCGCACCGGCAGGCGTTGCAGCGCCACGTCGTGCACCACCTGGTCATAGGCGCGCTGCAGGAAGGTCGAGTAGATGGCGCAGAACGGCTTGTAGCCTTCGACCGCGAGCCCCGCCGCGAAGGTAACGGCATGCTGCTCGGCGATGCCGACGTCGAAGGTGCGGTCGGGGAAGCGCTTCTCGAACTTGTCGAGGCCGGTGCCTGACGGCATTGCGGCGGTGATCGCGATGATCCGCCGGTCCTTCTCGGCCTCGCGGATCAGCGACTCGGCGAACACCGAGGTGTAGCTCGGCGCATTGCTCTTCGCCTTCGGCGTCTCGAGGGTGACCGGATCGAATTTAGTCACCGCGTGATAGCGTTCCTTGTGCGGCTCCTTGAACGGATGGCCCTTGCCCTTCTCGGTCACCACATGGAGGAGAATGGGGCCGAGCTGCTCGGCGTCGCGGATGTTCTCGAGAATCGGGACGAGCGTGTCGATATCATGCCCGTCGACCGGCCCGATGTAATAGAAGCCGAGCTCCTCGAACAGCGTCCCGCCGAACACCATGCCGCGGGCATATTCGTCGACCTTTTCCACCGCCTGGCGGAAGCTCTTGGGAAAGCGCTTGGCGAGCTGCTTGGCGATGTCCCGGAGCGACAGGAATGGCCGTGACGAGACGAGCCAGGAGAGATAATTGGTCAGGGCGCCGACGGCAGGGGCGATCGACATGCCGTTGTCGTTGAGGATGACGGTGACGCGGCTGTCCAGCGCCCCGGCATTGTTCATCGCCTCGTAGGCCATGCCGGCACTCATCGCGCCGTCGCCGATCACCGCGATGACATTGTTGCGGCGGCCGTCGAGATCACGCGCGACGGCCATCCCGAGCGCCGCCGAGATCGAGGTCGAGCTGTGGGCGGCGCCGAACGGGTCGTAGTCGCTCTCGCTGCGCTTGGTGAAGCCGTAGAGACCTTCGCGCTGGCGGATGGTGCGGATGCCGCCGCGCCGACCGGTCAGGATCTTGTGCGGATAGGCCTGGTGGCTCACATCCCAGATGAGGCGGTCCTCCGGGGTGTTGAACACATAATGGAGCGCGACGGTCAGCTCGACGACGCCCAGACCGGCGCCGAAATGGCCGCCGCTGACAGAGGCCGCGTCGATCGTCTCCAGGCGCAACTCATTGGCGAGCTGGCGCAGCTGGCTCGGCTGAAGCTTGCGGAGGTCGGCGGGAACTTGGATGCTGTCGAGAAGCGGGGTGGAAACCGGCATGATGCCTCTTGCTGTTGTCTCTCTCGATGTCGGCTGCCTCAGTGAGGCAACTTATCATTGCCCAAACGTCAGGCAAACCCTGCAAAAAATGGACATTTATCATTTATTTCACAGTCAATGATCGGTCTCGACGTCGCGCCCTCGCCACCTTTGCTTGCGGCCACTATGATGGTCAAGCGCGGAGGATGCGGTCATCGCACCGTAAATCAACGCCGCCAATGGAAGCGTGAGTGCCCACGGGTCGGGGAGTCCGTGATAGCGCACCGTCGGCAGATAGGCGACAACCATCAAGGCCCAGGCGAGGATCCCGCTCGCCGCCGCAATCGGCGACACCAGCGGCGTCGCGAAGGCGGCAATCGGCGGCACGAGGAAGGTGATGGCGAGCCCGATCAGGGTCAATGCCAGGAGCAGCGGCGAATAGCCGAGCTGGTAATAGGCCGAGCGGCTTACCATCGCCCACAGATCGGCGAGGTCGGGATAGTCGCGCAACGAGTGGCTGTGGTCGGCGAGGCCAAGCCAGATCCGCCGCCCGCTGTGCTTGACGGCGCGGGCCAGCGCACAATCGTCGATCAGGGCATCGCCGATCGCCTGCAGCCCGCCGATCGCCTCCAACGCGTCGCGGCGGATGAGGATCGAGCCGCCGGCAGCGGCGGCGATCGGGTTGCCCGGGTCATTGACGGCGCGGAACGGGTAGAGCAGGCCGAAAAAGAAGATGAAAGGCGGGACGAGCAGCCTCTCCCAGAAGGTTCGGCATGACAGGCGCACCATCAGCGAGGTCAGCGCCAGGCGCTCGTTCACCGCCTTGCTGACGAGCAGCCGCAATGTCACCGGCGCATGGCGGATGTCGGCGTCGCTCAGCCACAGGAACTCCGCCTGCTCCGATCCGAGCGATCGCACGCCTTCGTTCAATGCCCACATCTTGCCGGCCCAGTCGCCCGGCAAAGGGGCCGCATCGATGACGGCGAGCTTGCCGGGGGGCAGCGTGGCGGCAAGCTCGCCGGCGAGCTCGGCGGTGTCGTCGGTGCTCGAATCGTTGCTGAGCACGATGCGGAGGCGCCCGGGATAGTCCTGGGCGGCCAGGCTTTCGAGGCAGGCGACGATGGTCGAGGCCTCGTTGCGGGCCGGGATGATGGCGACGACCGCGGGCCAGCGCGCCGGCGCTTCCGGCTCCGAGGCCAGCCGCTGGTCGGTGCGCCAGAACTGGTGCCAGAAGAGCAGGAGCCCGATCCACAGCGCGAGCGAAAGAAGTGCCAGAATGGTCACCGGAGCATCCCGGCAAGGGCGCCGCGGATACCGCACAGCGCGAATTGAACCTTGGTCAGCTCGACCCGCTCGGCCACCGGGTCGCGCTGCGCGAGCTCATCGAGCAGCCGGTCGGCGATCTTGACGATGACCGCCGATTCCATGGCGAGGTGCCGGCTCTTCAGCACCGAGGGCAGGGCCCGCGCCTGCGGCATCAGCTGGCGACACTGAGCGACCGTCCGCAGGATCACCCGCCGGAGCGGCGGCGCCGCCGCCTCCGCCGCCAGCATCGCGACATCGGCTCCTTCCTCCTTCAGCCAGTCGCCGGGCAGATAAACGCGGTCGAGCCGGCGATAATCCTCGGCACAGTCCTGCAGGTGGTTGATGACCTGGAGCGCGTTGCACAGCGCATCCGACTGTCGGAAGCCGGCACGGTCCTCGCCATGGAGCTCGAGCAGATAGCGCCCGACCGGCGACGCCGAGCGGTCGCAATAATCCATGAGCTCGTCCCAATTGGCATAACGCCCCTTGACCGCATCCTGCCGAAAGGCCGAGACGAGGTCGCGGGCATGGGCGAAGTCGACCTCGGTGGCGATCAGGCTGGCGCGCAGCCTGGTCGCTTTCTCGACCGCCGCCGCATCCTCGCCCGGCGCGCCGTCGAGCGCCCGCTCCATCGCATCGAGCCGGGCAAGCTTTTCCTCGGGGGCCGCTTGTGGATTGTCGGCAATGTCGTCGATGGCCCTGGCGAAAGCGTAATAGGTGGCGACATGCGGGCGCAGGCGGCGCGGCAGCAGGAACGAGCCGACCGGGAAGTTCTCGTCGCCCGAGCTCTTGCCGGACGGCGTTTCGATCTTGAGCGGCGGGGCGGCGGTCATGGCAGGCGGCAGAGCTCGACAAGGCTGTTGGTGACGGCGCTCGCCGGTGCCACCAGCTGATCGACCATGGTGAAATGGTTGACGCCGGGAAGCTCGGCATAGCTCGTCGGTGCGCCGCCGCCCGTCCAGACGGCGGCGAGCGTTGAGCTCTGGCGGCGGAACTCGCGGCTCTCCTCGGCCCCGACGAAGGTGACGAAGCGCCGCCCTTCCGGCACCGGCCAGGTCACCGGGCTGACCGCGCGGGCCTGCGGCTCGTCGAGCCCGAGCGTGCCATTGACCTCGGTCGGCAGCAGCGGGCGCAGATCATAAATGCCGCTCACGCCAAGGCCGGCGACAACGAAGTCCTCCGGCAGGCCATGCGCGGTCCACTCGGTGGCGGTCAGGCAGGCGGCAAGATGGGCGCCGGCCGAATGGCCGCTCGCCACGACGCCGCGGCCGGTGCGCTGCCGCAGCCAGATGGCAAATGTCGTGACGTCATCGATGATGTCGGCCAGCGCCACTTCCGGGCACAGCCGGTAATTGGGGATGGCGACGGTCACCCCATGCAGCTGGAGGCCGCGGGCGACATGGCTGAATTGCGACTTGTCGAGCGAGCGCCAATAGCCGCCATGGATGAACAGCACGATGCGACCGCCGGCATCGTCCTTGGTGTGGAAGATGTCGCAGGTCTGCAGCCTGTGCTCACCATAGGGGAGGTCGAGCTCACCCCCCATGCCGGCTCGAAACGCCGCGGCGTCGCAGCCCCAGCGGTCGATGATCGCCTGATAGCCGGGCACGCGGGCGCGGTTGTTGTACTCCTTGTCGAGATCCATGGCGCCGGCGACGATGCCAGATGGAATCCGCTCTGCCAAGCTCGGGGAAGGCAGTAGGCAGTAGGCGGTAGGGAGGGGCGCCGGCGTTCATTGCCCATTGCCTGATGCCTACTGCCTCGTCAAAAGCCCCACCGCCTCCTCGCGTCACTCGATACCGGTGCTATAGTGCCACAAACGGTCGGCCCGACCGGGCAATAACAATGGAGAAGACCACATGACCACCGCGCTCCGACGATTGCTGCTCGTACTGGCCGTGCTCGTGCTCGGCGTCGGCCAGGCATCCGCCGAGGTGGTCTACAACCGTGGCAATTCTGCCGATCCGGAATCGCTCGACCCGCACAAGACCTCGACGGTCTACGAGGCGCATCTCCTGCGCGATCTGTTCCTCGGTCTCACCATCCAGAACGCCAAGTCCGACCTCGAGCCGGGCGCTGCCGAGAGCTGGACGACCTCACCCGACGGCAAAGTCTATACCTTCAAGCTGCGCAGCGGCGCCACCTGGTCCAATGGCGATCCGGTGACGGCCGACGACTTCGTCTATTCCTTCCGCCGGCTGCTCGATCCGGCGACTGCCGCCGAATATGCCTCGATGCTTTATGTGGTGCAGAATGGCGAGGAGGTGAACACCAAGAAGGCGCCGCCCGAGTCGCTC
>JBKOZY010000237.1:0-3137 GCA_046726135.1 Pseudomonadota bacterium
GTTCGAGATGGCGGCCCTCGGCGGGGGTGATCCTATGGGGGTCCTGGTTCACTTGCTGTCGCTTGTCGTCAACTGCCGTTGCCCCATGACTATTGCCTAAATTCGTCCGGGCCTCTACCTAGCCGCCATGCCATCACAGACCCTCTCCCATCTCGACCAGCTCGAGGCCGAATCGATCCACATCATCCGCGAGGTTGCGGCCGAGTGCGCCAAGCCGGTCATGCTCTATTCGATCGGCAAGGATTCGGCAGTGATGCTGCATCTGGCGCGCAAGGCGTTTTATCCCGGCCGCCTGCCCTTCCCGCTGCTCCATGTCGACACGACCTGGAAATTCCGCGACATGATTTCCTTCCGCGACCGCACGGCGCGCGAGCTCGGGCTCGATCTCCTCGTCCATATCAATCCGGACGGGCTTGCCCGCGGCATCGGCCCGATCAGCCATGGCTCGGCGCTCCACACCGACGTCATGAAAACCGAGGGGCTCAAGCAGGCGCTCGACAAATGGGGGTTTGATGCAGCCTTTGGCGGGGCCCGGCGCGACGAGGAGAAATCGCGGGCGAAGGAGCGGATCTTCTCGTTCCGCAGCGCCAAGCATCGCTGGGATCCGAAGAATCAGCGCCCGGAGCTGTGGCGGCTCTACAATGCCCGCAAGAACCCGGGCGAGACCATCCGGGTGTTCCCGCTGTCCAACTGGACCGAGCTCGATGTGTGGCAATATATCCATCGCGAGGCCATCCCGATCGTGCCGCTCTATTTCGCGGCAATGCGGCCGGTGGTGCGGCGCGACGGCCAGCTGATCATGGTCGATGACGAGCGCCTGCCGCTCAATCCGGGGGAGGTGCCGGCAACCAAGATGATCCGCTTCCGCACGCTTGGCTGCTATCCGCTCACCGGGGCGGTGGAGAGCAATGCCGCCGACCTGCTTGCCATCGTCGAGGAGATGCTCACCGCGACATCCTCGGAGCGCCAGGGGCGGGTGATCGATCACGACCAGTCGGCCTCGATGGAGAAGAAGAAACAGGAAGGTTATTTCTGATGCGCCGGCTCGATCCCGCGACGACTTCGATCGCCGACTATCTTGCCCAGCAGGAGAACAAGGACCTGTTGCGCTTCATCACCTGCGGCAGCGTCGATGACGGCAAGTCGACGCTGATCGGGCGGTTGCTCTATGAATCGAAGCTGATCTTCGAGGATCATCTGCAGGCGCTCGAGGCCGATTCGAAACGCGTCGGCACGCAGGGCGGGGCGCTCGATTTCGCGCTGCTGGTCGACGGGCTGGCGGCCGAGCGCGAGCAGGGCATCACCATCGATGTCGCCTATCGCGCCTTCACCACCGACAAGCGCAAATTCATCGTCGCCGACACGCCGGGTCATGAGCAATATACCCGCAACATGGCGACCGGCGCCTCGACGGCGGAGCTGGCGGTCATTCTGGTCGACGCCCGCAAGGGGGTGCTCACCCAGACGCGGCGGCACAGCTACATCGTGTCGCTCATCGGCATCAAGACGGTGGTGCTGGCGGTCAACAAGATGGACCTGGTCGGCTATGAGGAGGCGGTGTTCCGCCGGATCGAGGCCGAGTATCGCCAGTTTGCCGAGAGCCTCGGCATCAAGCAGGTGACGGCGATCCCGTTGTCGGCGCTGCGCGGCGACAATGTGGTGACGGTGGGCTCGCTCATGCCGTGGTATGGCGGCCCGAGCCTGCTCGCCTTTCTCGAGGCGGTGCCGGTCGACCGCAGCGGGGCGGACGGGCCGTTCCGCATGCCGGTGCAATGGGTCAACCGGCCGGACCAGTCGTTCCGCGGATTCTCCGGGATGATCGTTGCCGGAACAGTCAGCCCCGGCGATCGCGTCAGGGTGATGCCGGGGGGTCGCGAGACCACCATCGCACGGGTCACCACTTTCGACGGCGATCTCGACCGGGGAATCGCCGGCCAGTCGGTGACGGTGACCTTAGCCGATGAGGTCGATGCCAGCCGCGGCACGGTCATCGTGGCGGCCAAGGAGCCGGTCGCGGTGGCCGACCAGTTCGAAACGGCGATCCTGTGGATGGGCGACGAGCCGATGCTGCCGGGCCGGCATTATCTGATCAAATGCGCCACCCGGACGGTGCAGGGGGCGGTGGCGCAGCCGAAATACAAGATCAATGTCAACACGCTCGAGCATACGGCGGCGCGGACGCTCGAGCTCAACGAGATCGGCGTGTGCAACCTGGCGCTCGATCACGAGATCGCCTTTGCGCCGTATGGCGAGAACCGCGACCTCGGCGGGTTCATCCTGATCGACCGGTTCACCAACAACACGGTCGGCATGGGGCTTATCCATTTCGCGCTGAGACGCGCGTCGAACATCCATTGGCAGGCGCTCGACGTCAACAAGCGGGCACGGGCGGCACTGATGCGGCAGAAGCCGTGCATGCTGTGGTTCACCGGCCTGTCCGGCGCCGGCAAGTCGACGATCGCCAATCTGGTGGAGAAGCGGCTCCATGCGATGGGCCACCAGACCTATCTGCTCGATGGCGACAATGTCCGCCACGGGCTCAACAAGGATCTCGGATTCACCGATGCCGACCGGGTGGAGAACATCCGCCGGGTCGCCGAGCTCGGCAGGCTCATGGTCGATGCCGGGCTGATCGTGCTGGTGTCGTTCATCTCGCCGTTCCGCTCGGAGCGGCTGATGGCGCGCGAGCTGGTGGAGCCGGGCGAGTTCGTCGAGGTGTTCGTCGACACGCCGCTGGCGCTCGCCGAAACGCGCGATCCCAAGGGGCTCTATGCCAAGGCGCGGCGCGGCGAGATCGCCCATTTCACCGGCATCTCGTCGCCCTATGAGGTGCCGGAAAATCCGGAGATCCGGGTCGACACGGCGCAGCGCTCGGCCGAGGACGCGGCGGGCGACATCGTTTCCTATCTCGACCAGGCGGGAAGGTTGAGCGGGTAGGGTGTAGGCAGTCGGCAGTCGGGAAGTATGCCGATCACTGCCTATCTGCCTATCTGCCTATTGTCCAGAAATGCCCCTCATCCGCCCCTTCGGGGCACCTTCTACCCGCACGCGAGAAGAAGGGAGCAACAGGGGGACGCCGCCCTCATTTCTCCCCCGCGTCGGAGGGGAGAGGGTGGTGCGAAGCACCGGGTGAGGGG
>JBKOZY010000238.1:0-6707 GCA_046726135.1 Pseudomonadota bacterium
GCGTGGGCCAAAGTTCGATTGAGCCGATGGGAACGAGGGGTTCAGTCTTTGCGGATCTCTTCCCGGGCGCTGCGCTGACGGCATGGTTCATAACTGGTAAAGCGAAATCGTGAAACATTGCCTTCGTCATGCAGCAGCGGCAATCCTCCGCAGGGCAGTTGAAGTGGGGCATTGAGATTTGGCTCGCCGGGTCGGCAGGTACATAGCAGCAACCACGGTGGTGCTCGCCAGCATCTGCGTCGTGCTCGCTGCTGCGTTCTATTGGCGCTTGTCGCAAGGCCCGGTCGAGCTTGCATTTCTGACCACCACGGTGCAGAGCCGAATCAGCCGGCTGCTGCCCGGCGTTCGGGCCGAGATCTCCGGCGTGGTGCTCGAGCGTGATGCCGAATCAGGCGAGCCACGGATTCGTCTGCGGGACATCAAGCTCCGGGACGAGTACGGCAACATGATCGCCGCCGCGCCCCGTGCCGCCGTCGGGGTGGAAGGGCGGGCTCTCCTGGCCGGCGGCGTCAGCCTGCGGCGGCTCGAGCTGATCGGTCCACGCATTCTCGTGCGCCGCAAGCTCGACGGGTCGTTCCAGCTCGGCTTCGGTGATCCCGAGGCAGCGCCGGGCGGCGGCAAGGGTGACCACCAGGGAGGTGTGCCGCCGCCGGCGGCGGTCGAGAATGCACCCAATGCCATCGACGTCTTGATGACGCAGATGAACCCGCGCGGCGGCTCGGCGATGGCGGCGCTCGAGGCCGTTCATATCCGCCAGGCGTCGCTCTCGGTCTATGACGAGGCGAATCGCGCGGTGTGGTATGCGCCGCAGGCCAATCTCATTTTCAAGCGCGCCGACTACGGCTTCGTGCTGTTCACCGATGCCCGCATCTCGAGTGGCGCCGAGCCATGGCGCACCGAGGTGGTCACCACCTACCGCTCGGAAAGCAAGACCTTCAATGTCAGCGCACGGATCTTCGATCTGGTGCCGGCCGATATTGCCGACGAAGTGTTCGCGCTGTCGCAGCTGGCGCAAGTCAAGCTCCCGCTGTCGGGCCATGCCGAGATCGAGTTCGCCGAGGGCGGGAAGATTCTTCGCGGCTCGGCCGAGCTGTCGGCAAGGGCCGGCCGCGTCGGGTTCCCGAATTATGTGGCCGACCCGATCCTCATCGATGAGGGCCTCATCCGGGTCGACTACGATCCCGCGTCGGGCGGGCTCGTGATCGGCAACTCGTCGCTTCTGGTGGACGGGCGCAAGGCCAGCCTCGCTGGCCGAGTCGATCCGCGCCGCGATGAGTCGGGCAGGCTTGAGGCCTATGCCGTCGCGCTCAACGCCAGGAACATCAACATGGATGCCTTTGCCGGCTCGCATGGCCTGTCGCTCGACAGCTTCGACTTCAAGGGCGTCGCTTCGATCGGCGAGCGCCAGCTGGTGGTCGACGACCTGGTGATGATGTCGGGCAACACCGCCGTCAGGCTCAGGGGCAAGTTCATCGGCGGCTCGGAAGCGATCGGGGTGTACCTGGCCGGCCGGGTGCGCGATCTGCCGGAGCCGATGCTCAAGCATCTATGGCCGGGCGTGGTGGCGCCGGGCGCGCGCAAATGGTTCATGGAGAATATCACCGGCGGGCGGATCTCCGAGGGCGAGTTCCGGATCGCGCTGCCAGGCGATGTGCTGGCAGCGGCGTTTCGGCGGGTACCCATTCCCGACGAGATGGTCGACATGAGGTTCACCGCCGAGAATGTCGCTGGCACCTATTTCAAGCCGCTGCCACCGGCCAGTGGCATCAGCATCAAGGCGCGGTTGCGCGGCAACACTTTCGAGGTCGACACGACGGGCGGGGTGGTGACCCTGCCATCGGGCAGGAAGCTCACCGTCAAGAACGGGTCCATGCGAGCCCATGACCTCGCCCCGACCGTAACGCCGGCGACCTTTGCCGTCGAGGCTCAAGCCTCGGCCGAGGCGCTCAGGGAGCTGATCGATTCTCCGCCATTCGAGCTGGCGACTAAGGCCGGGCTCGACGGCGTCCAGCTGAGCGGCAACGCCACAGTCAAATTCGAGCTCGATGCCAAGCTCGGTCAGGGCGTTCCGCCTGAGCCGCATTTTCGTGCCGTGACTCACCTCGATGATGCATCCTTCTCGGGCGCCGTCGAAGGTTTCGACTTCAGCGAAGGAAAGATTGACATCGAGGTCGACGACAATGGCGTGAAAGCGCATGGACCGGTGATCGTCGGTGCTCAAAAGGCCTCGATTTCCTGGGCCCGCAGCTTCAACAGCACCGATAAGCGCGACGAGGTGATACTCGACGCGACCCTCGACGACATGGCGCGCCGCAAGCTCGGGCTCGATGTGTCGGGATTTGTTCAGGGGCCGATCAAGGCGCGGGTTTCCGGCCTGATCGAGGGGCGCAAGCTCGTCAAGGCCGATATCGCTGCCGACCTGTCACGGGCTTATGCCTTCCTCGATGTCATCGGCTGGTCGCGGCCGCCAACCGCCAAGACCCAGGCCAGCCTGTCCATCGACCTGACATCGCCCAAGGCCATCCTCATCAAGGATCTCAAGATCTCCGGCAAGGATCTCAAGATCCAGGGCAACATGCGGATCACACCCGACGGCGGGATTGTCGAGGGCACGCTGCCGGTGGTCAATCTCGACGACCAGACCCAGGTGGGGCTCGGGATCAAGACGGTCGACGGGGTGCTCAACCTGTCGATCACCGGTGCGACCTTCGATGCGCGACGGCTGATCAGTCAGATGTTCATGTCGTCCGGTCCGCCGCCAACCGCCGGCATTCCGGTGGTGGTCCAGGCGTCGGTCACGCGGGTCTATGCCAATCGCGGCGAAGTCATCGACAACCTGAACGGTCAGCTCGAGATCAATAACGGGGTTGTCCAGCGCGCCGATCTGACGGGGCAGTTCGTCAGCGGCGGGCCGGTGACGCTGAAGATCACGCCGGCCGCCCAGGGCACGCGTGACATGAGGGTGGTGGGACGTGACGCCGGCGCGGCGCTCCGGGCCTCCAATCTTTATTCAAAGGTGGCGGGCGGCAGTCTCGAGTTCTCGGCGGTCCTCGATGCCGGGGCGCAATCCGGCATTCAGCGCGGCCTGCTGGTCATCCGCAATTTCGAGGTCCGCAACGAGGTGGCGCTGTCGAACATCAACGAGCAGGACCGCGCCAAGAAGCCGAGCGGCCCCCGCCGCGACGGCCTCGCCTTCTCCCGGTTGACCCTGCCGTTCTCGGCCGATCAGCGGTTTGTCAGGATCGGCGACGCGCTGGTGCAGGGGCCGGAGATGGGTGCGTCCGCCCAGGGCATCATTCGCAAGGTCGACGGGCGCATGGACATCGGCGGCACCATCATCCCGGCCTATGCCCTGAACGCTGCCTTGAGCGAGGTCCCGGTCCTGGGCGAGGTGCTGATGGGCGGTCGCGGCCAGGGCGTGTTCGGGCTGAACTTCGCGCTCCAGGGCACGATGCAGGAGCCCCGCTTCGTGGTGAATCCGGTATCGGCGATCGCCCCGGGGTTCCTCCGCCACCTGTTCTCGATCGGCGGCGGCCAGACCAATCCCGACGGCACGCCGGTCGGTCCGCGCAAGCCGCTGCGCGACCCGCGGGGCTGAATTGCCGGGCAGGCAGTTAGGCAGTGCAGGGAACTCTTCCCTACTGCCTACTGCCTGCTTGCTCAACGATCCTTGATCAGCACGTGCTTCTTCTTGCCGAAGGAGAGCTTGATCGCCCCCTGCAGCCCGAGCTGGGCGCGCGACAGCACCATCCGCTCGTCGCTGACGGTAACGTCATTGATCTTGATGGCGCCGCCTTGAATAGCCCGCCTGGCCTCGCCGCGCGAATTGGCGAAACCGACCGCCACATTGGCGTCGAGAATGTTGACGCCTGTCTGAAGATCGAGCGTGAAGCTTGGCAGGCCCTCGGCGCTCAGCCCCTGCTCGAAGGCCTGATGCGCCGTCTCGGCCGCCGTCTGGGCTGCCTCGCGGCCATGCAGCAGCGCCGTCGCCTCGGTCGCCAGCACCTTCTTTGCCTCGTTGATCTCACTGCCGCCGAGCGCCGCGAGCCGCGCGATCTCCGGCAGCGGCAGAACGGTGAAGAGCTTGAGGAAGCGCCCGACGTCATCGTCCTCGGTGTTGCGCCAGAACTGCCAGTAGTCATAGGGCGACAGCATGTCGGCATTGAGCCACACCGCCCCGGCAGCCGTCTTGCCCATCTTCGCCCCCGACGCAGTGGTCAGCAGCGGGCAGGTCAGGGCATAGAGCTGCGGCGTGCCGAGGCGCCGGCCGAGCTCGATGCCGTTGACAATATTGCCCCATTGGTCTGACCCGCCCATTTGCAGGATGCAGCCATAGCGCCGCGCCAGCTCGACGAAGTCGTAGGCCTGCAGGATCATGTAATTGAACTCGATGAAGGACAGCTCCTGCTCGCGCTCGAGCCTGACCTTGATCGATTCCATGGTGAGCATGCGATTGACCGAGAAGTGCCGGCCGATATCCCGCAGGAAACTGATGTAATTGAGCGCAGTGAGCCACTCCGCATTGTCAGCCATCAGCCCGTCGGAGCGGCCCTCGCCGAAGGTGATGAACCGCGAAAAAGACTGCATGATCGAGCGCTTGTTGGCGTCGATCTCGTCCACCGTCAGGATCTTGCGGGTCTCGTCGCGACCCGACGGATCGCCCACCCGCGTCGTGCCGCCGCCCATCAGCGCGATCGGCTTGCCGCCGAATTGCTGCAGCCAATGCAGCATCATGATGGAGATCAGGCTGCCGACATGGAGCGACGGGGCGGTGCAATCATAGCCGACATAGGCGACCGCCTCGCCGGCCCGCGCCTTGGCGTCGAGCCCCTCCGGGTCGGAACATTGGTAGATATAGCCGCGCTCGTCGAGCACTCGCAGGAATTCGGAACTGAACTTGCTCATTCTGGTGGTCCGGTGCAGTGTTGCCGGGGCTTCTAGCAGAGAACCTGATATGGCGGAACTCCTGACGGCACTCGGCGTGATGAGCGGCACCTCGATGGACGGCGTCGACATCGCTCTGCTCACCACAGACGGCGAGGAGACCTCGGAGCGCGGACCGTTTTTCAGCCAGCCCTATCCCGCAGCGACTCGGGCGCGGATCGCCGATGCCCTCCTCGAGGCGCGCGAGATCAAGGAGCGGACCGAGCGGCCGACCAGCCTCGCGACGCTTGAACGCGAGCTCACCGCCATCCATGGCGAGGCCGTCCTGAACTATCTCAACCGCATGGGGATCGGACCCTCCTCGATCGACATCATCGGCTATCACGGCCATACGGTCTTGCATCGGCCCGAGCAGCGGCTGACCGTGCAGCTCGGCGATGGCGCCATGCTGGCGCGGATCACCGGGCGCGCAGTGGTCAACGATCTGAGAGCCGCCGATGTCCAGGCTGGCGGCGAGGGGGCGCCGCTCGTCCCGGTCTATCACCGGGTTCTGGCGGCGCGGGCTCCCGAACGGCCGGTGGCGTTCGTCAATATTGGCGGAGTCGCCAATGTCACCTGGGTCGGCCGGGACGGGGCGCTGCTCGCCTTCGACTGCGGGCCGGGCAACGCGCTGATGGATGATTGGGCGATGCGCCACACCGGCCAGCCCATCGATGTCGATGGGGCATTGGCGCGGTCCGGGACGGCTGACGAGGCGGTGTTGCGGAGCTATCTCCTGACCGGTTTTCTCGAACGACCGGCGCCAAAATCGCTCGATCGCGGCGATTTCACCCTGGAGCCGGTGGAGCACCTGTCATCCGCCGATGGCGCCGCCACCCTGGCCCGCCTGACGGCAGCGACGATTGCCCGCGCCGCCTCATGGTTTCCCGAGCAGCCGACCTGGTGGATCGTCTGCGGCGGCGGACGGCGCAACCGCTTCCTGATGGAGCTGCTGGCCTGGCACCTCACCGCCCCGGTGGCACCTGCCGAAGCGCTCGGCCTCGACGGCGATGCGATCGAGGCGGAGGCCTGGGCTTATCTCGCGGTGAGGAGCCTGAAGGGTCTGCCGATCACCTTCCCGACCACGACGCGGGTGCCGCAGCCGATGACCGGCGGGGTGCTGCATCAAGCGTCGTGAGAACTCAACTCTCGCTGCTCATCCGGCGATCGAGATAGGTGCTGCACACCTCGACCAGCTCGTCCGTTTTGTCCTGGAAGAAATGGTTGGCCCCGGGAATGACCTTGTGATCGATCTTGATGCCGCGCTGGGTCTTGAGCTTCGACACCAGGCTGTTGACCGACTCGGGCGGGGTCACGACATCCTTCTCGCCATGAACGAACAGGCCGGAGGCGGGGCAGGGGGCAAGAAATGAGAAATCATAATGCTTGGCGAGCGGCGCGACCGAGATGAAGCCGGTCACCTCCGGCCGCCGCATCAGCAGTTGCATGGAAATCCAGGCGCCGAACGACACGCCGACGAGCCAGCAGATGCGGGTCTCGCGGTTGAAAGACTGCAGCCAGTCGAGCGCCGAGGCAGCGTCCGACAGCTCGCCGGCACCATTCTCGAACAGACCCTGGCTCCGTCCCACGCCGCGGAAATTGAACCGCAGAACCGAGAAGCCGCGCTCCACGAACATGTAGTAAAGCGAATGGACAATGGGGTTGTTCATGGTCCCGCCGAATTGCGGGTGAGGATGCAGCAGCAGCGCAATCGGCGCCCCGGGCTCCTTGGCCTTCGTGTATCTGTCTCTTATACACATCTGACGCTGCCGACGAGTTCCGAA
>JBKOZY010000239.1:0-2301 GCA_046726135.1 Pseudomonadota bacterium
TCGCGCCGCCACGGCGTGTGTATCGCTCAGAACGGCCCCGGTATCACCAATTTCGTCACCGCGGTGGCGGCCGCCTATTGGGCTCATTCGCCGGTCGTGGTCATCACGCCCGAGACCGGCTCGAACACCATCGGCCTCGGCGGCTTCCAAGAGACCGACCAGCTGCCGATCTTCTCCCGCATCACCAAGTACCAGGCGCATGTCGGCAAGCACCCGCGGGTCGCTGAGCTTCTGGCTCGATGCTTCGACATGGCGATGAGCGAGCGCGGACCGGCGCAGTTCAACATTCCGCGCGACAATTTCTATGGCGAGGCCGATTACGAGATCACGAAACCGCGCCGGGTGGCGCTCGGGCCAGGGGCGGAGGAAAGCCTGGAGGAGGCTGCGGATCTGCTTGCCAAGGCGCGGTTCCCGGTCATCGTTTCGGGGGGCGGCGTCATCTTCTCCGAGGGCATGGATGAATGCGTGCGGCTGGCCGAACAGCTCGACGCTCCGGTCGTCAACAGCTATCTCCACAATGACAGCTTCCCTGCCGCGCACCGGTTGTGGGCAGGGCCGCTCGGCTATCAAGGCTCCAAGGCTGCCATGAAGCTGATTGCCGAGGCCGATGTGGTCCTGGCGCTCGGCACGCGGCTTGGCCCGTTCGGCACCCTGCCGCAGCATGGGCTCGACTATTGGCCGCGTCAGGCGAAGATCATCCAGGTCGACAGCGATCACCGCATGCTCGGCCTTGTCCGTCAGATCGCAGTCGGGATCGTCGGCGACGCGCGGGAAGCCGCCAAGGCGCTGCAATACAAGCTCGCCAATCGCAAGCTTGCCGGGGCTGCCAACCGCAATGAGCGGCTGAAGCGCATCGAGACGGAGAAGGCGGCCTGGGAAGAGGAGCTTGGCCGCTGGACCCACGAGACCGACCCGTGGTCGGTCCAGATGGCGGCCGAGTCGCGCTACATGCATCCGCGCGAGATGCTGCGGGCGCTCGAGCGCGCGCTGCCGAGCGACGTCATGGTGTCCACCGATATCGGCAATATCTGCTCGGTGGCCAATTCCTATCTCCGCTTCAACCGGCCAAGCTCGATGTTCGCTGCCATGAGCTTCGGCAATTGCGGCTATGCCCTGCCCAGCCTGATCGGCGCCAAGGTGGCGGCGCCCGAGCGGCCGGCGGTCGCCTATGTCGGCGACGGGGCGTGGGGCATGAGCTTCGGCGAGATCCTCACCTGTGTCCGCGAGAACATCCCGGTCACCGCCGTGGTGTTCCACAACAAGCAGTGGGGGGCAGAGAAAAAGAACCAGGTCGATTTTTACAATCAGAGATTCCTGGGGGTGAATCTGGCCAATCCGAGCTTCGCCGGCATCGCCAGGGCGATGGGTGCCGAGGGAATTGTGGTCGAAACCATCGATGATGTTGGGGCCGCGCTCATCAAAGCCTGCGACGAGCAGAAAAATGGCAAGACGACGGTGATCGAGGCCATGTGCACCATGGAGCTCGGCGACCCCTTCCGACGCGATGCCCTCAAGAAGCCTCTGAGGGTCCTCGACAAATATCGCCACACCAATGTCGAGTGAGTCGTGCGCCGGGCTGGCGGCCCTGTGGAAAATGTGACGACAGTCGTCGTTCGGTCACAATCAAGTCGAAAAGTTCGCCACTTAAGGCTGCGACAAGGCGTCCATAAATTAACTGCAGGATGAAATTGCGATTGGTTTCCAGCATCATTGCCTGCAAATCAATCTGGAATCAGCCTTGAATTGCCCCCTTGCTGCCTTATTTCGGCGCGGCTTGAAGAGCGAGCATTTGGGCTCCAGCGGCGGCCATTTCGAGGGGAGCAGTTGCCTATGGGCTTTGCCATTCCGGGGCGGTTCTCCAGGCTCATCCTGTCGGTCCTTGCCCTTCTGAGCTTTGCAGCATCGGCCCACACCCAAGAGGCGCCGAAATCGGCCAAGCCGCCGCCGCCGACCGTGATCGGCGTGGTCACCAGCGATCAAACCGGCACCTATCTGCGGATCGCCACCGACATGGCGAAGGTGCTCGACAATCCGACAACGGGCATGCGCGTCCTGCCGATTTCCGGCGACGGGTCGATCCAGAACATCACCGACCTGCTCTATCTGAAGGGCGTCGACCTCGCGGTCGTTCAATCCGACGTGCTCGCCTACATCAAGGATCGGCGGATCCATGGCGGCGTGAGCGATCGGGTCAGCTACATCACCCGCCTTTACAACGAGGAGTTCCATCTCGTTGCCCGGGACAAGATCACCTCGATTGCCGATCTGAGCGGCAAGCGGGTCAATTTCGGTCCGGAAGGC
>JBKOZY010000240.1:0-7983 GCA_046726135.1 Pseudomonadota bacterium
ATCGCACGCGCGCTGATATCCATGATGGCCGGGAGCATGACGAGCTCCAATCAGAGGCCGGATACATTGATGCAAGACCGCAAGCCGACATCTCGACCAAAACCTCTTGCGACGCACGGCCGGACCATACATTCTGGGTCATCATCAAACTCGCTGCCAATCTCCCGAAGTTCGGCAAGTGTTTGCTTCTTCTTAGCATAGGCTGTTTCAACATCGGGGAAACCATAGTCGGTCTTCCGTTGAGGTTGATTTTTCTGGCTTGGTGGCTCGGATAGCTTCGGTGGGTTCCCTTTGGGTCTGGGTGCTGCGATGCTAATCGATCTCGATTTGAGAGCCTTACGCGTGCTCGAAAGGGCACCGGCGAAAGACCGCGATCGTTTAGCTTGGGCATGCGGCTCGATGGGACGCGGTAGAGCGTCATTGCCCTGTACGACATGCCGCCGCTCCGGCAGCGGGTTGAGAGATTTAATCCAACCGGTAATGCCCTTAACCATCACTGCCCCCTTACTGACGATTACTCTCTTGCCCTCGTGATTATACTCGTGGCGTCAGGCGTCACCTGTGCTGTTTGGCACAGCTTCGTCTTGAATCTTCTTGCGGGGGATGAGGCGGTACAGGTTGAAGCGCCGCGACACGCCGCGGATGCGGTGGGGGCCGAGATTCTCGAGATCAAAGCCGTCGAGATGGCGGGCGGTCTCCTGGCTGACGGCGATCCGGATCTCGGCGGTCTCGGGGGCGAACATGCGGGCGGCCTGCTCCATGCGCTGGGCGATGTTCACGGTGCGGCCGACGGCGGTGTAGTTGATCCTCCCCGGGGCGCCGATATTGCCGACGAGCAGCGGGCCGGTGTGCAGGCCGATGCGCACCGCGATGCCGGGCAGGCCGGCGGCGGCGCGGTCGCGGTTCTCGGCCTCGATCCCCTCGGCCATCAGCTCGGCGGCGCGGGCAGCGGCGCGGGCCGAGGTGCGACCGCCATCATCCTCGCTGCCGTCGGCCAGCCAGAAGGCCATCATGGCATCGCCCATATATTTGTCGACGACCCCGTCGGTCGCGTCGACGGCGGCGGCAAGAACCTCGAAATGGCGGTTGAGCAGGGCCGCGGTGTCGCTCGGATTCATCGGCTCGGTGATGCGGGTGTAGCCGACAATGTCGGTGAAGCAGACGGTGGCGATGCGGTAGACCGAGGGGATGTCGTGGGCGCCCTGGGCGACGAAGCGGCGCACCAGGCTCTTCGGCACATAGCGCTCGAACCAGCGCAGCGCCTCGATCATGCGGTTGAAGGCGCGCGCCTGCTCGTCCATCTCGCGGATGCGGCTGCGGCGCATCTCCGGGACGGCGGCAAGCTCGAGACTCGACACGGCGACCGCGGCATCGGCCATGTCGCTGATCGGACGCCCGAGCTTGCGGCCCATCCAGACGGCGAGGAGGAGCGCGGCGATGAGGGCGCTCAGGCCGACGACGCCGCTGACCAGCAGGCGCGACAAGGGCGCATCGACGGCATTGAGCGAGACATAGGCGCCGGCGGTCAGCGCCAGCGGACCATAGGCGGGGAGCGGCTTGGTGATGATGACCCAGTCGTCGCCACGCACCTTCTGGAGAATTCTGACGATGACATCGCGATCGCGCATGGATTTGAAGAGGTCGACCTTCTCGGCCTTGTCCATGCCGGAGATCACCTCATCGCCGAAGCGGTCAATGGTCGGCAGCGGCATGCCGGGCTTGAGATTGCCGGCACCCGACACCAGCAGGGGATGGGCAAGAACGCCGTTGCCCGACAGGATAAAGGCGATGAGACCCTCCTCGGCCGAGATCTTGGAGACCAACCCCGACAGGCGCTCCATGCTGACCCCGGCAAGGACGACGCCGCGGAATATGCCGCCGGAAAAGACCGGTGCATGGGCCGAGGCATAGGTCGCCTTGGCGCCGGTCACGAAGACCGGCCGCGACCAGCCAGGGCCGTCACCGGCACGGGCGGAGGCCAGCACCTTGGCAAAGGTCGGATCGGGCGGCGGTAGAAATTTTTCGACGCGGCCTTCGCCGACATCATCCCGCATGGCGAGATAACGGGTGCCGTCGGCGCGGACAAAAGTCACGCCACCGATCGAGGGGGTGGCGGCGAGCGCGCCGATCAGCAGGTCCTCGGTCGGGGCGGAATCGGGGGAGGTCAGCTTCTCTGACAGGATCTCGGCGAGATACACGGTCTGGTCGCGGGCCGGCTGCAGCTCGGCATCCACCGCGTTCTCGATCAGGCCGATGATGAGCTCGATCTTGTCGGTCAAAAGCTCGGTGGCGCTGCGCACCCCGGTGATCAGGTTGACGGCGAGGACGAGGCCGACAGCGAGCAGCACCACCACGGCGGCGCCGCCCGCCAAAGCCGCGGCAATCGGAGTGCGCAAGGATTTGAGCCGGCGCCGCATCGAACGCCGCGGCTTGGTCTCGGTCGCAGTCGTCATTGGCGGGGATCATAGGAGAATCATCCGCTTATAGGCAGAGGCAGTATTGCCCCGCGACAGAAGGCACCTACCTTCCCCTCGGGGAGCCGTTTCAGCCACGGAGATGCTGTCATGACCACCGTGCCCAAGATCACGCCGGAGATGATCCGCCTCTATGACGAGTACACCCATGTCACCCTCGACCGTCGCGGCTTCCTGGCCAAGCTGACCAGCCTCGCCGGATCGAGCGCCGGCGCGGCGGCGATCCTGTCGATGCTGGAGAACAACTACGCCCAGGCGGCGCTGGTTGCCGCCGACGACCCGCGAATTCAGGCCGAAACGGTCAAGTTTCCAAGCCCGAATGGCGAGATCAGCGGCTATCTGGTGAAGCCGGCGAATGCCAGCGGCAAGCTGCCGGCGGTGGTGGTGGTCCATGAGAATCGCGGCCTCAACCCGCATATCCAGGACGTGGCGCGCCGGGTGGCGCTGGAAGGCTTCCTGGTGCTCGCGGTCGACTTCCTGTCGCCGGCCGGCGGAACGCCCACGGACGAGGACAAGGCGCGCGAGATGATCGGGGCGCTCGATCCGGCCAAGGCGGTGGCCGACGGGGTGGCGGCGGTCACTTATCTGAAATCGCGCCCGGACTCGAACGGCAAGGTCGGGGCGGTGGGCTTCTGCTGGGGTGGCGGAATGGTCAACCGGCTGGCGGTCAACGCCCCCGATCTTGCTGCCGCGGTCGCCTATTACGGGCCGCAGCCCGACCCCAAGGACGTGCCCAAGATCAAGGCCCAGCTGATGCTGCACTATGCCGGCAAGGACGACCGGATCAATGCCGGGATCGCGGGTTATGAGGCGGCTCTCAAGGCGGCCAACATCCCCTATGCGCTGTTCATGTATGACGGGGTGGACCATGCCTTCAACAACGACACCAATGCGGCGCGCTACAACAAGGAGGCGGCCGACCTCGCCTTCGGGCGCACCATCGATTTCCTGAAGAAGACTCTGGCTTAGGCAGATAGTCAGGTAGGCAGATAGGCAGTGATCTCGTTTCTGCGCCTGCCTACTGCCTAATGGCTACTGCCTTCTCTAGAGCAACGGTCCGACGAGGCCGGCGAAAAGGGCGCCGGCCATCAGGCGGCGCATTCTCGCTATGTCGTCGCTGAAGGCGCGGTCGACATGGCGCGGCGACACCTCGGCGCGGATCGCCCGGTGGGCCGATTCGAGCGGCTCGGAGGACTTCATCGGCCGGCGGAAGTCGATGCCTTCGGCGGCGGCCATCAGCTCGATGGCGATCACAGCCTCGGTGTTGGCGAGCATGCGGTGGAGGCGGAGCGCGCCATGGGTCGCCATCGACACATGGTCCTCCTGATTGGCGGAGGTCGGCAGCGAGTCGGTGCTCGCGGGGTGGCTCAGCATGCGGTTCTCGGCAACCAGGGCCGCCGCGGTGACGTGGGCGATCATATAGCCGGAATTGAGCCCCGGCTCGGCGACGAGAAAAGCCGGCAGCTCGCTCATGGTGGTGTCGGTCAGCTCGGCCACCCGGCGCTCGGCGATGGCGCCGATCTCGGCGATGGCGAGCGCCATCATGTCGGCCGCGAAGGCCACCGGCTCGGCATGGAAATTGCCGCCCGACAGCACGGCCCGGTGCTCGGCAAAGAGCAGCGGGTTGTCGCTGACGGCATTGGCCTCGATCATCAGGCTCGCGGCGGCGGTCACCAGGATATCGAGTGCTGCCCCCATGACCTGGGGCTGGCAGCGGAAGGAATAGGGGTCCTGGACCTTGTCGTCGCCGACGAGATGCGAGGCGCGGATCTCGCTGCCGGCGAGCAGGCGGCGGTAGTGGGCGGCGAGCTGGACCTGACCGGGATGCGGCCGCAGAGCATGGATGCGCGGGTCGAAGGGGGTGTCGGAACCCTTGATCGCGTCGGTCGACAGCGCGCCGGCGACGATCGCCGCCTGCATCACCCGCTCGGCGCCGATCAGGGCGGCAAGGGCAATGGCGGTCGAGACCTGGGTGCCATTGAGCAACGCCAGACCTTCCTTGGGGCCGAGCACCACCGGCTCGAGGCCGACATGGGCCAGGGCAGCGGCGCCGCCCATGGGCACGCCAGCGACCAGCGCCTCGCCCTCGCCGATCGCGACGAGCGCGAGATGGGCGAGCGGTGCGAGGTCGCCCGAGGCGCCGACCGAGCCCTGGGAAGGGATGACGGGGAGGACGTCGTGGGCGACCATCGCCGCCAGCAGGTTCACGGTCGCCGGGGCGATGCCGGAGTGACCACGGCTCAGCGACTTCACCTTGAGGACGAGGATCAGCCGAACGATCTCCGGGGCCAGAGGCGCACCGGTGCCGGCAGCATGCGAGCGGACCAGATTGACCTGCAGGCGCTTCAGATCGGCATCGGCAATGCGCGCCTTGGCGAGCTTGCCGAAGCCGGTGTTGACGCCATAGATCGGCTCGCCGGTGGCGAGGAGCTCATCGACCAGGGCATGGCTCTCGGCAATGGCGGCGACGGCCGCGGCAGCGATGTCGAGGGTGACCGGCGCGGCGAGGGCATGGCGAATGTCATCCAAAGTGAGATCATCAGCGCCGATGACGATCGAGGGGCGCTCGGTGTCGCTCATCACGCCCTCCCGGCGAGGCTCGAAATGGCGCGGCGAAAGCGGTCGCGAGCGGCTGTCTCGTCAATGTGATGACCGTCAAGGACGACCTGCCGGCCAGACACGAAGACATCACGGACCGCCGCATTGCCGCCCGCGAAGATAAAGCTGTCGATGATCGCCTCGCCCTGCCGGCCGATGAGCGCCGGGTGATCGAGATCGAGAATCACGATGTCGGCGGCGTTGCCGACGGCGAGCGCGCCCATGGCCTGGCCGAGCGCCGTCGCGCCGCCGGATGAGGCGAGCTCGTAGAGGGCGCGGCCGGTCGAGCGGTGCGGCCCGCCGGCCAGGACGTTGCGGGCCCGGTGCTGCAGGCGCTGGGAATATTCGAGCATGCGCAGCTCGCCGGCGACGGTGATCTCGACATTGCTGTCGCTGCCGATGGCGATGGCACCACCACCGCGGCAATAATCGCGGGCCGGAAAGATGCCGTCGCCGAGATTGGCCTCGGTGATGGGGCAGAGACCGACGGTTGCGCCAGATCGCGACAATCTAGACATTTCCGTCGACGTCAAATGCGTTCCGTGGATGAGGCACCAGCGTCGTGTCAGATCGACATGGTCCAGCAGCAACTCGACTGGCCGGCGACCGGTGGCGGCGAGGCAGTCCTCGACCTCCTTGGTCTGCTCGGCAATGTGGAGGTGAACCGGTCCGGTGGTGGCCTCGGCCAGCACCTGCTTCATCGCGGCGATCGACACGGCGCGCAGCGAGTGGAGCGAGATGCCGTGAACCGCCCGCTCCTGCGACCGCGGCAGGGCAGCGATCAGCGTGTGAAAACTGTCCAGCGAATTGAGGAAGCGGCGCTGGCCGGGTTGCGGCGGAGCACCGCCAAAGCCGCCCTGCATGTAGAGCGTCGGTAGGAGCGTGATCGCGAGGCCGCTCGCCTCGGCAGCAGCGAGGCAGCGCAGCCCCAGCTCGGCCGGATTGGCATAGGGGCTGCCGTCTGGCTGGTGATGGAGGTAGTGAAACTCCCCGACGGCGGTGTAGCCGGCTTTCGCCATCTCGATATAGGCCTGCGTGGCAATGGCCTGAAATTCATCGGGATTCATCGTCAGCGCAAAGCGGTACATAGCCTCCCGCCAGGTCCAGAAGGAGTCATCATCCGCGCCCGAGCGCTCGGTGAGACCGGCGATCGCCCGCTGATGGGCATGGCTGTGGACGTTGGCCATACCCGGTAGGGCCAGGCCGCCAACCCGCTCGCCGCCCTGCCCGTCATCGATCGCCACCGCGGCGATCCGGCCATCGGCCCCGATCGCGATGGTCACGCCCGATGCCACCCCGCCGGGCAGGAGAGCCTGAGAGACATGCAGCTTGCGTGGGGTCATGGCGCCTTCTATGCTGTATAGACAGCTTCTAGATCACCCTCCATAAGGGTTCAATCGAAATGTCCCTGCTCCTCAAGCATGGAACGCTCGCGACCATGGTGCAGGGCGCGGAGCCCTATGGATTGATCGCCGATGGCGCGGTGCTTGTCGAAGGCGGACGGCTCGCCTGGGTCGGCGCTTCCGCCGAGGCGCCGGCGGCCGGCGAGACCGTCGATCTGGAAGGGCGCCTGGTGACGCCGGGCCTGATCGACTGCCACACCCATCTCGTCTATGGCGGCTCGCGCAGCGATGAATTCGAGGCACGCCTCAAGGGCAAGAGCTATGCCGAGATCGCCAAGGCCGGCGGCGGGATCCTGTCGACGGTCAGGGCGACGCGCGCTGCCGACGAAGGCTCGCTCATCGCGCAGAGCCTGCCGCGGCTCGATGCCCTGCTGTCGGAGGGCGTGACCACGGTCGAGATCAAGTCGGGCTATGGCCTCGACGAGGAGACCGAGCTCAAGATGCTGCGGGCGGCGCGGGCCCTGGGCGATCGCCGGCCGGTGTCGGTCGTCGCCTCCTATCTCGGGGCGCACGCCATCCCGCCGGAATATCGCGAGGACCGCCAAGGTTATGTCCGCCTGGTCAGCGCGATGATGCCCAGGGTCAAAGGGTTGGCGGATGCGGTTGACGCGTTTTGCGAGACCATCGCCTTCTCGGCCGAGGAGACCGAGGCGATCTTCGCCATGGCGCAGGCACATGGGTTGCCGGTCAAGCTCCATGCCGAGCAGCTGTCCAATCTCGGCGGGGCGCGGGTTGCGGCGCGTTTCGGCGCGCTGTCGGTCGACCATCTGGAGTATCTCGATGCCGCGGGGGTCGAGGCGATCGCCAGCTCGGGCACGGTCGCGACACTCCTGCCCGGCGCCTTCTACTATCTCAACGAGAGCCGCAAGCCGCCGGTCCAGGCGCTGCGGGCGGCGCGGGTCCCCATCGCGGTGGCGAGCGATCTCAATCCCGGCAGCTCGCCGGTCCATTCACTGCTGACCACCATGAACATGGCCTCGGTGCTGTTCGGGCTGACCCCGGAGGAGTCGCTCACCGGCGCCACGCGGGTCGCGGCGCTGGCGCTTGGCCTTCACGATCGCGGCCAGATCGCACGGGGCTTGCGGGCGGATCTGGCGATCTGGAACACCGGCGCACCTGTCGACCTTGTCTACCCGCTCGGGCTCAATCGGCTCCAGGCGACGCTGCTTGCCGGGGAGTGCGTGCGCGGGCAGCTCAGATGAGGGACCAGCCGCATGCGAAGGGGCCGCGCTATCTCAAGGTGAAAGAGCACATCATGGCGCGGATCGCTTCCGGCGAATTCGGGCCGGGCAGCCGGGTGCCGTCGGAGAACGAGCTGGTGTCGCGCTTCGGCCTGAGCCGGATGACGGTGAACCGGGCCTTGCGCGAGCTGGCGGCCGATGGCTGGCTCAAGCGCCGGCCGGGGGTGGGGAGCTTCGTGCGCCAGCCGCCGGCACGCGGGAGTCTGCTGGCGCCTCGCGACATCGCCCAGGACATCAGGCGGCGTGGTCACCGGCATGGCTCTCGGC
>JBKOZY010000241.1:0-4500 GCA_046726135.1 Pseudomonadota bacterium
GCCCAGCCCTTCGACATGCGGCACCGCGCCCTCCCAATTGTCGAGCAAGGCCGTGCAGGACGGGCACGGTCCCTCGGCGAGCGGCAGCTTGGCAGCAGGCCCGCTGGCCGGTCCCGGCCGTTGGTCGCTGCAGTGCCGGGGGAACATGAAATGGTAGAGGATCAAAGTCCCAGTACCCGGCCGAAACAGCTCGGACAGCCGCAATTTCGCCGGGGCTCCGGTGGCGTCGATATAATCGAACCGGTAATCCTGCGGGACGGCGCCCCCCGGCGGCAAGGCACGGAGCTCGGCGGCCACTGCCTCCATTTCGCGCCGGAGCGCAGCCTCGCGCCGGAGCAGCTTGTCGCGCGCCTTGCGATATTCCGGACTTTCGTTCGGAAAGGTCACACCCATCGACGCCTCCATCGAACAGAAACGAAGAGCTTCCCTTGAAGACGATCGGGAGCGGCTCAATCCGACAGCGATGGCGAGCCTCCTTCGTCTTGCCTCGGGCGATGATCCGCAGCACAAGGAGCACATGGCACCAGGCGAGGAAAAGGCATGATCGACGGCGGCTCGGCTCTCGGCGTCCTGCCGATATTCGATGAGCGATTTTACGAGATCGTCCGGCTCTCGCTCGTCGTCAGCTGCAGCGCTACGGCATTGGCCGGCCTGACCGGGCTGCCGCTTGGCGCGGCGCTGGCGCTGCTGCGCTTTCCCGGGCGATGGGGGCTCGTGGTCATCCTGAATGCGTTCATGGGGCTGCCGCCGGTCGTGGTCGGCCTGGTGGCCTATCTGCTCCTGTCGCGCTCGGGGCCGCTGGGGTTTCTCGGCCTGCTGTTCACGCCGCCGGCGATGATCTTTGCGCAGTCCATGCTGGTGTGGCCGATCATAACCTCGCTGACCCGCCAGACGATCGAGGACCTGTGGAGCGAGTACCGCGACGAGCTCACCGCCCTGCGCATCCCGGCCATGCAGCGGGTGGGGACGCTGCTTTGGGAGGCGCGCCTCAGCCTGGTGACGGTGCTGCTGGCAGGTTTCGGCCGGGCTGCCGCGGAGGTCGGCACGGTGATGATCGTCGGTGGCAATATCGACGGGTTCACCCGCACCATGACCACCGCCATTGCGCTCGAGACCTCGAAAGGCGACCTCTCCCTCGCCATCGGCCTCGGTCTCATGCTGGTCATGATCATCATTGCGGTCAACGCGCTCGCCTGGATGGTCCGGCGGGTCAGCGAAGTCCAGACCGGTTAGCGAGGCACGCCTGCCTCAGTGAAGCGGGGAAAAGGATCGGCCGGGCCTTGCGGGTGGCCGGCCGGTCGGCAATTGTCCCGCGCATGTGCAACCTCTACAGCGTGACCAAAGGGCAGGCGGCAATCGTCGAGCTGACGAAAGCGATGCGGGACACCACCGGCAATCTGCCGCCACAGCCGAGCATCTTCCCGGATTTCACCGCACCGGTGGTGCGCACCGGCGCCGACGGCGTGCGCGAGCTCGTGAAGATGCGCTGGGGCATGCCGTCATCGCAGAAGGCGCTGTTCGATGCTGCCAAGGCGCGGGCGCAAAAGCTCGACGCCAAGGGCAAGGTCGTCAATTTCGAGGAGCTGCTGCGGATGGAGCCGGATGGCGGGACGACCAATATCCGCAATGTCGCCAGCCAGCATTGGAAGCGGTGGCTCGGGATCGAGCATCGCTGCGTGGTGCCGTTCACCGCGTTCAGCGAGTTCAACCGAGCCCATGGCGGCGATGTCTGGTTCGCGCTCGATGACAGCCGGCCGCTCGCCATGCTCGCCGGGCTGTGGACACGCTGGACATCGGTCAGGAAAATCAAGGAAGGGGAAACGACCAACGATCTCTTCGGCTTTCTCACCACCGCGGCCAATGCCATCGTGGCGCCGGTACACGCCAAGGCCATGCCGGTGATCCTGACCACGCAGGGCGAAATCGAAACCTGGCTGACGGCGCCGGTCGAGGAGGCGCTGACGCTGCAGCGCCCCCTGCCGGCGGCGATGCTCAAGATCGTCGCCACCGGATCGAAGCAGGATCCGCCGGAGCTGGCTGCGGAGTAGGCTCATCCGCCGAGGTCATTCGACGGCGCGGCGCCAGCCCAGCAAAGAGGCAATGAGGGCGGCGGCGAGCGTCATCCAGCTTTTGCCCAGCACCTGGCCGATCAGATATTCGAGCGAGCCGAAGGCCAAGGACAGGAACACCGCGCTGTCGACGATCGACCCGACCAGCCCCGAGGCGAGGACGGCAAGCGGTCGGTTCTGCTGCCGGAGCGGCGCATAGACGAAGAGATCGGCGGTCTCGGAGAGGAGGAAGGCGGTGCCTGAGGCGACCGCAAGCGCCACCGGTGCGACGAGAACCGACAGCACAGCCCCGGCCAGGATCGCCAGGAAGACCACCCGGGCGCTGTAGCGTTCGTGAATGGCGTCTCGCAGCGCCAGCGCCAGGCCGATCAGGAGCACGCCCGAAGGCGCCTCCAAGCCGAAGCCGACGGGGACGGTGCAGGGGCCGGCGCCGCCACAGAAGCCGACATGGCCGACCATCCAATTGGCCGCGGGGATTGTCAGGAGAAAGGCAAGAATGGTCAGCACGTGATCAGCCGGGTTGACGAGCGCATGGACGCTGAGCAAATTCTTCGCACTCGGCGCCGCCTTCGTGTTCAACGGCCTGTTCTCGGGCGCGCATCCCGTCATTGACCTCCGGCCAACTCCTCGCGGGCAAGCTCGGCGATCAGCGCGTCGGCAAAGGCGCGGGCCGAGGCAGCGGCATCGCCGGGCGTCGGCAACGGACCGTCGCGCGACAAGATGCCCTGCAGGGCCATCGCCGAGAACAGCTCGCGTCGGGTTCGTTCATCCATGATCGGCTCCAGGGTGGGTTTTGACATACCGCCATCGCGCTCCTACCCTTTCTTAAGGCCATGCATCTTTCAAGGAAAGGGAACGCCATGACGATCACCGGCGGCTGTCATTGTGGGGCCATTCGCTATGCGATCGATGGGCAGGCGATCAACCATGCGCTTTGCCATTGCACCGACTGCCGGCGCTCGGCCGGCGCGCCGATGGTGGGCTGGACGATGTATCCGAGCGATGCCGTCAAGGTGACCCAGGGCACGCCCAAAATCTATAAATCATCGGAGAATGGCCGGCGGCATTTCTGTCCCGATTGCGGCACCGGCCTGTTCTACACCAATGACGTCACGCTGGCGGGACTGATCGACGTCCAGAGCGGCACCTATGACAATCCCGATGCGGTGCCGGCACAGGCCCACATCCAGGTGGCGGAGCGCATCGGATGGATGGAGCGGGCGCATGAGCTGCCGACCTTCGAGCGGTTTCCCTCGTCGGTGTCGCTGTCATCGTGAAGAGCGCCGGCGTGCTGCTCTACAAGGGCGGCGCGGATCAGCTGTCGGTCCTGCTGGTGCATCCTGGCGGCCCGTTCTGGGCGAAGCGGGATCAGGGGGCATGGTCGATCCCCAAGGGTGAGATCATGGAGGGGGAAGATCCGGAGAAGGCGGCGCGGCGCGAATTCGCCGAGGAGCTCGGGGTGGCCTTCGAGGGGCCGCTGCATCTCCTCGGCGAGAAGGTCCAGCCGAGCGGCAAGCGGATCATCGCCTATGCCGGCGAAGGCGATATCGATTGCGCGGCGATCCGCAGCAACAGCTTCGAGATCGAATGGCCACCCAAGAGCGGCCGGCGGCGCAGCTTTCCGGAAATCGATCGTGCCGACTGGTTCAGCCTCGATGAGGCGCGCGACAAGCTGCTCAAGGGGCAGCTCTTGTTCCTCGATCTTCTGGCCCGGCAGCTGCGAGCGCGACCGGCTGGCCATGAGGCGTGTTGAGATAGGCGCGGCGCCAGGCGCTCACCCGCTCCGGCATTGCGATCGCGATCTCCGGCGCATGACGGGAGAGGAGCGCCTCGAGGGCAGCGAGCGCGCAGCGATAATAGGTTGCCGGTGTGTCGGGCGCGCCATGGTCGGCCGCCTCCCGCAGGACTGCTCCCAGCGCCGATGCCCATTCGCCGGCGGTGAACAGACCGCGGTCGCGCAGACCATCGGCAATGGCCAGCACATCGGCTTGCCAAGGTTGCTCGAACAGCGGGCCATCATCGGTGCGCGGCGGTGCGATGACGGTGTCACGCTCGCGCAAGGTAGCTCTCCCAGAGATCGAGATGGACGCGGTCGTTGCGACCCTTGGAGTCGGGCCACAGCTCGGTCGCGGCGAAGGACACGGTGTAGAGCGGCTCGGCATAGCCATCGCCATCGACGTTGCGGTCGGGAACGACATGAGCGCCGTGGTAGCGCTCGACGCGACCGGTCCGACCGCGGGCATATTGCGGCAGCCGGGTATGGCCGGGCGCACCGTTGCGCAATGTGACGACAGCGTCGCCGACCGCGAATTTGGCGGCGGCGTCGGAAGGCCGGTCATAGCGGGTCATGGCGCGCTTGGCCTTGGCAACGTCGTCGGCCGGCATCGGAGGCGCGAGACCTTCGGGCTTGCTGGCAGCCTTGCCGCTGGCG
>JBKOZY010000242.1:0-3471 GCA_046726135.1 Pseudomonadota bacterium
GGCAACCATGGCCCAGATCAAGGCTCTTGCTGCCTCCGCCCTAGGCCAGGATGAAACCAAAGGCGGGCGGGCGGCGAAGAAGGCCGCCGGCGCGCGCAAGGCCAGCAAGACGGCGACACGCGGCCGCAAGGCGGCGGCAAAGCCACGCAAGGCGGTCAAGGCGAAGAAGTAAACGGCTTGTCCGAAGTTTGAAGCTCTCTTCCATTCCCACCATCGTCCCCTCCCTGCTCGGGGGAGGGGAACTCCAGCCGAAGCTGCCGCAGTTCGTGCGCGACTGGTTCGCGGCGCGCGGCTGGACACCGCGACAGCATCAGATCGATGTTTTCGTCAAGGCTCTGCAGGGCCGCTCGGTGCTGTTGATCGCACCCACCGGCGGCGGCAAGACCTTGGCGAGCTTCCTGCCGTCGCTCAGCGAGCTCAAGGAAAATGGCGGACAGGGCCTGCATACGCTTTATGTGTCGCCGCTCAAGGCACTGGCGGTCGATATCGCACGCAATCTCGAACGACCGGTCCGCGAGATGGGTCTCGATATCAGTATCGAGACGCGGACCGGCGACACGCCGCCGGCCAAGCGGCAGCGCCAGCGCCACCGTCCGCCGGATATTCTCATCACCACGCCCGAGCAGGTGGCACTCCTCATTTCCATGCCGGAAGCACCGCGCCTGTTCGGAACGCTCAGGCGGGTGATCATCGACGAGCTGCACGCGCTTGCCGCCTCGAAGCGCGGCGCCTTGCTGTCGCTCGGCCTGGCGCGGCTCCAGATGCTTGCACCCGACCACCGCCGTATCGGACTTTCCGCGACGGTCGCGGACGTCGGTGCGCTGCGCGCCTGGATCGAGCCGCAGAGCGATGATGAAGGCGAGGAGGAGCTGGCGGCACTGGTCGAAGGTGGCAGCGGCGCGACGCCCGAGATCGCCATCCTCGACACCGATCAGCGCATACCCTGGGCCGGCCATTCGGCACGGCACAGCATCGGCGATATCTATGGGGCGATCGAGCGGGCGCGCATGGCGCTCGTCTTCGTCAATACGCGATCGCAAGCGGAGACCATCTTCCAGCAATTGTGGATGGTGAACGAGGCCGCGCTGCCGATTGCGCTGCATCACGGCTCGCTCGATGCGACGCAGCGGCGCAAGGTCGAGGCGGCGATGGCGGCAGGAACGCTGCGCGCCGTGGTCTCAACCTCGACACTCGATCTCGGCATCGACTGGGGCGAGGTCGATCTCGTCATCAATGTCGGCGCGCCAAAGGGGTCCAGTCGCATCCTGCAGCGGATCGGCCGCGCCAATCACCGGCTGGAGGAACCATCGCGCGCTCTGTTGGTGCCGGCGAACCGCTTCGAGGTGCTGGAATGCGAGGCGGCGCGCGCTGCGGTGATCGAGGGCGCGCAGGACACCGAGGAGCCGGCCGAGCTCAAGCTCGATGTGTTGTGCCAGCACATTCTCGGCGTCGCCTGTGCCGGGCCATTTCATCCCGACGCGCTCCATGCCGAGGTCAAGCGCAGCTTCGCCTACCGCAGACTCGAACGCGCACTGTTCGATAAGGCGGTCGCCTTCGTGTCGACCGGCGGTTATGCGCTCAAGGGCTATGACCGCTATGCCAAGCTCAGGCCGCTCGCCGATGGACGCTTGAGGCTCGCTCATCCGCGGCTCGCTCAGCAATATCGCCTCAACGTCGGAACCATCGTTGCCGCCGAGATGGTCAAGGTGCGGCTGGTACGCCGACGTCGCGGCGGGCTCGAAGGGACAAGCGCGCTGGTCGGCGGGCGGGTCCTCGGTGAAGTCGAAGAGTGGTTCATCGAGCAGCTGAAGCCGGGCGACACCTTTCTGTTCGCCGGCGAGGTGCTGCGTTTCGAGGGGCTCGACGGGCTGAACGCCATGGCCAGCCGCTCGAGCGCCAGCGATCCGATGGTGCCGTCCTATCTCGGGGGCAGGTTTCCGCTGTCGACCTATATTGCGGGGCGGGTTCGCGGCATGCTGGCGGATCCGTCGAGTTGGGGCCATCTGCCGCCGCAGGTGCGCGACTGGCTCAGCGTGCAGCGCTGGAAATCGCGGCTGCCGCGCCGGGAGGAGATGCTGGTCGAAACCTTTCCGCGGGGCAGCCGGCACCATCTCGTGTGCTATCCGTTCGAGGGGCGACTCGCCCATCAGACGCTCGGCATGCTGGTGACACGGCGGCTCGAACGCATGGGCGCACAGCCGATGGGCTTCGCCGCCAGCGATTATGCGCTCTCGGTCTGGGCGGTGCGCGACCTGTCGCTGCTGATCGAGACGGGCCGGCTGTCGCTCCAGGAGCTGTTCGACCAGGACATGCTGGGTGACGATCTCGAGGCTTGGCTCGAGGAGTCGCATTTGATGAAGCGGACCTTCCGCAATGTCGCGATCATTGCCGGGCTGGTCGAGCGCCGCTCGCCAGGCCAGGAGAAGACCGGGCGGCAGACCACCGTCTCCTCCGATCTCATCTACGACGTGCTGAGGAGCCACGAGCCCGACCATATTCTGCTCAAGGCGGCGTTCGACGACGCGGCAACCGGGCTCATCGATCTCGGCCGGCTGGCGCAGCTTCTGGCGCGCATTCGCGGGCGGATCGTCCACCAGTCGCTCGATACGGTGTCTCCCCTGGCGGTGCCGGTGATGCTTGAGATCGGCCGCGAACCCGTTTATGGCGAGGCGGATGACGCCCTTCTCGAGGAAGCCGCCAACGAACTCATCGACGAAGCCATGCGGCTCCTCTGAGCTCACCCGCATTCGGGTCGGTGGGCTGGAGCTCCTCGCCGATCTCAGCGGTGCGCTCTATGCCCCGGATTACCGGGCGCTGCTGGTGGCGGACCTGCATTTCGAGAAGGGCTCGAGCGTGGCGCGGCGGGGTGTTCACCTGCCGCCCTATGACACGCGCTCGACGCTCAAGACATTGATGGAGGCAGTCGAGCGGCACCGCCCGCAGCGGCTGCTGGCGCTCGGCGATTCATTTCACGACCGGGCCGGTCCCGATCGCCTCGACGAAACCGATCGGGCGGCCATCGGCACGCTCGGCAATGCGGTGGAGGTGATGTGGATCACTGGCAATCACGACCCGGCATTGCCGGTGAGCCTCGGCGGTCGTATCGCCGAGGAGATCGCACTCGGCCCAGTGATGCTCAGGCATGAGCCGCGGGCGGGGCGCGACATGGGAGATCGCCGGCCATCTTCATCCGGTCGCTCAGATCACCCGGCGGGGTCGCAACCTCCGGCGCAAATGCTTCATCGGCGATGGCGGGCGGCTGGTGATGCCGGCGTTCGGCGCCTATGCCGGCGGGCTCAACGTGCTGTCGGCGCCGTTTGGCGTGCTGTTCCCGGAGCGGCGCTTTCGCGTCTGGATGATCGGCGGACGGGCCATTCACGTCTTCCGCTCCGACCGGATCTCGCCATGAGTCAGCCGGCAATGACTCGGGTGAGGATGAGCATCACCGGGATGACGGCGAGCACAGTGAGG
>JBKOZY010000243.1:0-3250 GCA_046726135.1 Pseudomonadota bacterium
TACTGCCTACTGCCTGCATTCCCCGTCGTCACATAGGTACCGGTCGATCGCCCGAGCTGGGTGATCAGCGACAGCACGATGTCGATATGCGGTGTCTGCAGGTCGGTGATCCGTCCCATCTCCTGCACCGCCGTCACCAGCGCATCGATCTCCATCGCCTTGCCGGCCTCCAAATCCTGCAGCATCGAGGTGCGGTGCGCCCCCACCTTGGCGGCGCCGTCGATCCGCCGCTCGACATCGACCCGAAGCCGCGCCCCGAGCCTTTCGGCAATCGTTTGTGCCTCGAGCATCATGGCGCGCGACAGCGCCCGGGTGCCCGGGTCGGTCGCCACCACATCGAGCGTCGCCCGGGTCAGCGCGCTGATCGGATTGAAGCAGAGATTGCCCCACAGCTTGAGCCAGATCTCGGAGCGGATGTCGTCGAGCACCGGCGCCCTGAAGCCGCCCTGCTCGAACACCCGCGCGATTGCCGTCACCCGCTCGGAGGCTGAGCCGTCTGGCTCGCCAAGCGCGAATTTGTCGCCATAGACATGCTTGATCACGCCCGGCTCGACGATCTCGGTCGCCGGATAGACCACCGCGCCGACCACCCGTTCGGGGCCGATGGCCCGCCACTGTCGGTCCCCGGGGTCGACGGCGCTCAGACGCCGTTCGGCGAACGGCCCCGGCAAACGGTGGAAATACCACCACGGCACCCCGTTCTGGCAGGTCACCACGGCGGTGCGCCGCCCGAGCAGCGGCCGCATATGATCGGCTGCCTCCCAGGCCTGATGGGCCTTGAGCCCGATCACCACCACATCCTGCGGGCCGAGATCGGCCGGATCGGCGCTCGCCGCCATCCGCGCAACCCGCTCGTCGCCGTCCATGACGAGCTTCAGACCGTTGCGCCGCACCGCCTCGAGATGAGCGCCGCGCGCAACGATCGACAGCTCGACGCCTTCGACCCCGGCAAGGCCGACCGCCAAATAACCGCCGATCGCTCCTGCGCCGTAGATGCAGATTTTCATGGCTGGAGCAACTTCAGGCTCATAACTTACTCCGCGGCCTGCCGATGCGCCTCGTTCCAGGTTGAGCGGAAACGCTCCTCCGCCGCCCCGACGCCCGAGCCCGCCTTGATCTTGGCGCCGGCATCGCGCAGCGCCATCTCGGCGCCGGCCAGCGCCTGCAGCACCATGATCTCGTTGAGCCAGCCGAGATGCCCGATGCGGAACAGCTTGCCCGCCACCTTCGCGAGGCCGACACCGAGCGACAAGCTGTAGCGGTCATAGGCATGGCGCACGACATCCGAGCCATTGACGCCGTCCGGCACCATGATCGCCGATACCGTGTCGGAGTGCCATCTCGGTTCCGCCGCGCAGAGCCGCATCCCCCAGGCCCCAACTGCCTCGCGCACGCCTTCGGCGAGTCGGTAGTGGCGCGCGAACACGTTGTCGAGCCCTTCCTCGAACAGCATGTCGAGCGAGGCACGCAGACCGCGCAGCAGCGTCGTCGCTGGCGTGTAGGGGAAGAAGCCGTCCTTGTTGGTGGCGATCATGTCGTCGAACGACAGGAAGGTACGCGGCAACGTCGCTGTCTTGCGCGCCTGCAGCGCCTTGTCGCTGACCGCCACGATGGCCAGGCCGGTCGGCAGCATAAAGCCTTTTTGCGAGCCGGAGACGCAGGCATCGACGCCCCATTCATCCATGCGGAAATCGATGGAGGCGAGCGAGGATACCGCATCGACGAACAGCAGCGCAGGATGCTTGGCGGCATCGAGAGCCCGACGAACACCGGCAATATCCGACGTGACGCCCGTTGCCGTCTCGTTGTGGCAGGCGAGCACCGCCTTGATGCGATGGCCGGTATCGGTCTTGAGGATCCGCTCATACTCCTCGACCGGCACGCCCTTGCCCCACTCGACCTCGAGCGCCTGGACATCGAGATCGTGGCGCCGGCAGAGATCGGCCCACAAATGCGAGAACTGGCCGAACACCGAGCACAGCACCTTGTCGCCCGGCGACAATGTGTTGGCGATTGCCGCCTCCCAGCCTGCGGTGCCCGAGCCCGGGAAAATGAACACCTGGCCGCTGCTGGTCTTGAATATCTTCTTGAGATCGGCAAACAACGGCAGGGTGAATTGGGGAAAGTCGGGGGCCCGCTGATCCTCCAGCTGTATGGCCATGGCCTGGCGGACCTTCTCCGGAATATTGGTTGGGCCAGGGATGAACAATCCGGGATAGCCGGTCTTCATGAGCCGCAGTCCTCCTGCACAAATCGGTTAACGAATGAGCTGAAGTCATGAACTGTCTAATGTAGCCCCTCAGGCGCACTGACAAAAATGCACGGAGCCATGACTTCTCCTCATATCAATCAGTATACAGACTTTCTTGGCGGCCGTGAAATGCGTTTCCAGATGGGGGAATGAGGACGTGCCGGCTGTGACCTGATGCGTAACGTTGGAAGTGGCAATCAGGAGTTTTCTGACGGCCATTTGACAGGGTCTGTGGTATTTGGTATGCCAGACCGCGTACAGAGATCGCGGCCCGAAGTCCTCGCAGCGAAAAAAGTCGGCCTTGTCCCTGTCGGTCCACCACAGAAAAGTGCCATTCGGCGGGCTATGCACCCGCGAGGGCGGCAAGACACGGAGGAAAAATTGAAACTGTCCCACAAAATCTCGACCATTGCCGTCAGCGCAGCCTGCCTTATCGGCTTGACCCTCGGCGCCGGCACCGCGATGGCCGAGTGGAAGCCCACGAAATCGGTCGAGTTCATCGTTCCGGCTGGTACCGGCGGTGGCGCCGATCAGATGGCCCGCATGATCCAGGGCATCGTCCAGAAGCACAATCTCATGGAGCAACCGCTCGTCGTCATCAACAAGGGTGGTGGCGCCGGCGCGGAGGGCTTCCTCGATGTCAAGGGAGCCGCCAATGATCCGCACAAGATCATCATCACGCTCTCCAACCTTTTCACCACGCCGCTCGCCACCGGCATTCCCTTCAACTGGAAGGACTTGACTCCTGTCAAGATGATGGCGCTCGACGAGTTCGTATTGTGGGTACCGGCCGATGCCAAAGAGGCCTCGGCCAAGGATTATCTCGGGAACGTCAAGGCCGCCGGCGACGGTGGCTACAAGATGGGCGGCACCGGCTCGAAGCAGGAAGACCAGATCATCACCATCGCGGTCGAGAAGGCTGCCGGCTCCAAGATCGCCTACGTCCCCTTCAAGGGCGGCGGCGAGGTGGCGACCCAGCTCGTCGGCAAACATGTGAAC
>JBKOZY010000244.1:0-5228 GCA_046726135.1 Pseudomonadota bacterium
TTGTAAGACGTGCGACATCAAAGATCCTCCCCAGAACATTGTCTGGGAGGTGCCCCAAGGTGGCGAGGGGCCGAACTACCCCAACATGTGATGCCAAAAGGCAACATCGCCTTTTGGTTGCTGCAATCAGGTGGTGATTGCCCGTGAATAGCCAAATTTAGACCATCCTGTCGCCGCCTCTTGAGGAAAAGTGGGTGGTCGGGGAAGCATTGAGTCTCGCGAACGCATCTTCGGGGTTCCCACGGTCTTCCTGAGCGTAAGCATCAGAAGAAAGAGGGCGTCATGCGCGCGTATATTGCCGTTGTTCTGCTCACGGCGGGGTTTGTCGCCCCGGCGCTGGCCGAGACGGCGCCTTCGCTCGTCAATGTGCAGCAGCCGGATACTGAGCGGGCAGCGCAGCTCCAACGGCAAAAGACCTATCGCCGCGCGGCGACGACTCGTGCGGCACAGGCGAAGCGGACCCGCGCCACAACCAACGCGCCGGTAGGTGTGGCCCAGAGCAGCGGACCCACCCGCATCGTCCCGGGAAGTCAGGTCGCGCCGGCGGCCTCGAGCTCATCGAGCTGGTCCAGCTCCATGTTGAGCTGGTGGCGGGGCGACTCGACCCCGCCGGGTGCCGGGCAGGGCACGGCGGCGCAAGTCTCGGCAGAGCCGGCGGCGGCACGGGTCGAAACAGCGGCGGCGACCACCGAACCGGTGAAGACGACCCGCCGCAAGGCGCGTCGCAGGCGACGCAGCGAATCGACGGCAACGGGGGCGGTGCCGGAAACGCAGCAGGCCGAAGCCAAGGCTGAAAAGCCGACGCGAAGCAAGCGCCGCAGCGCCAAGCGCAGCCGATCGCGGGATCGTCAGGTGGCGGCCCGAACGAACGCCGCTCGCCTGGTCGAACGGTCCCGTGACAAAGCGCCCCCCGAACCACGCCCAAAACCGGTGAATTCCGCAACGCAAGAAGCCGCACCGCAAGCGGCGGAGGCGGATTCCGCCGTCGGCTCGATCAGCCCGGCGGAGGTCAAGAAAAGTGGCGGCTCGCAGATGGCGGCGCTCAGCAGTGAGCGTGCTGCTGGCGGTGAAGCCACCTGGTGGCAGCACCAGGGCAATCCGGTGGTGTACAATTTCCGGGACTGTGTCGCTTCCTATGCCTCGCGGGAGGCCCAGCGCAACAAGGACGGGACCTGGGCCGATCTCCTGATCCGCGCCACCGAGGGCGACTGCCGGGCCCCGTTCGACGAGATGGCGCGCACGCTCGCCAAGCGCTTCGGCGAGACGCGCATCGAACCCGTGATGCGGGAGCTGATCGACACCACCTTCCTGCCGGCCGCCAAACAGGCCGCAGCGGAAAGTGCACCGGCATCGGCGGCGCCGTCGTCCGACATTCCGCCATTGCCGCCCATTCCAGACAACGTCCCGACCCAGTAAGGGCCGCTCGTTTCTGGTAACAACTGGCCTTGAAAGCTTGCGGGCGGCCCCAAAAAGCCGCAAATTCGGCGCACCTCGCCGCGATATCAACGGCCGATTGACGGCCATCTCGACAGGACCCTGCATGACACGCGCGCTGAAGCTTCTGTCCGCATTACCAATCGGCATTTCGCTCTCCGTCGTCGCGGCGGCGCCGGCGCTCGCCACCCAGGGAGGGCCCGATCAGGTGATCTCCCAAGCGTCGCTGTCAGGCAGCTACCTGGCCGGCCGCTTCGCCGGCAAGCAGCGGGACAATGCGATTGCCGCTCTCTATTTCCAGCGGGCTCTCGAGGTCGACCCCGGCAATCCGGTGTTGATCGAGCGGGCATTCGTGCTCGATCTCGGGGCGGGCAACATGCAGCGCGCGGAGCTCCTTGCGGAGCAGGTCGCGAAGTTCAATCCGCAGCATCGGATGGCGCGCATCGTGCTCGGCCTGAAGGCGTTCCGCGAGAACAACTACAAAACTGCCCGCGACCATTTCTCGAAGGCGGCGTTCACCCCGGTTGGCGAATTGACCTCGGGGCTGCTCAATGCCTGGGTGTTTGCCGCGGAAGGCAAGTTTCCCGAGTCGATGCGGGCTCTCGATATGCTCGACAAGCAGGAGGCGTTCGCCAATTTCAAGCTGTTCCATGCGGCATTGATCGCCGACCTGCTCAGGTCGGAAACCGGAGCAAGTGGGCGCTACCGCACCGCATATGAGAAGGCCGGAAGCTCGCTCAGGGTGGTGCAGGCCTACGGCAATTTCCTCGAGCGCCAGGGCAATAAGGATGAGGCGCGCAAGGTCTATGGACAGTTCCTGGCGGTATCGCAGCGCAACCCCCTGGTGCGCGAGCAGCTCGATGAACTGAATGCCGGCAGGCAGCCGCGACCGTTCATCGGCTCGGCCAGCGAGGGCGCGGCGGAAGCGCTGTTCAGTCTGGCGAGTGCCTTGTCAGACGAGCAGAGCATCGACATCGCCCTCGTGTATGCCCAGCTGGCGTTGATGCTCAAGCCGGATTTCGCGGTAGCACGCACGCTGCTTGGCGAGATCTATGAGGATATCCAGCGTCATGATCTGGCGATCGAGGTCTATGAGAAGGTCAAGGAGACCTCGGTGCTCAGGGCGAGCGCCGAGATCCAAATCGCCACCAATCTCGATGCGCTGGGCAAGAGCGATCAGGCGATCGAAGAGCTGCGCAAGCTGGTCGAGCGCGAGCCTGGCAATTACGATGCCCAGCTGTCGCTCGGCAATGTCCTGCGATCACATGAAAAGTGGAGTGAGGCAGCCGACGCCTACACCAACGCCATTGCGGCGCTTGGCTCCTCCTTCGGCAAGAAGCAGTGGTCGCTGCTCTATTTTCGCGGCATCTCCTATGAGCGCGCCGGCGCCTGGGACAAGGCCGAGGCGGATTTCCGCAAGGCTCTCGAATTCGAGCCCGAGCAGCCGCAAGTGCTGAACTATCTCGGCTACTCGCTCATCGACAAGGGCAAGAGCCTCTCCGAGGCGCTGGAGATGGTGAAGAAGGCGGTCGAGCTTCGTCCCAATGACGGCTATATCGTCGACAGCCTCGGCTGGGCCTACTACAAGCTCGGCGATTATGAGGAAGCGGTGAAGCAGCTCGAACGGGCCGTCGAGCTGCGCCCGGAGGACCCGGTGATCAACGACCATTTCGGCGATGCACTGTGGCGGGTCGGACGGCGTCTCGAGGCGAAGTTCCAGTGGCAGCACGCCAAGGACAACAAGCCGGAGCCCAAGGATCTGGCGGTCATCGAGCGCAAGATCAGCGAAGGCCTTGGCGATCTGCCAAAGGCACCGCCCGCGGCCAGCGGCGACAATCAGCGGAAGCTCTAGGGGTCGTCCGTGTCGGGATGATCGTCGAGGCGGCGCGGGCCAAGGTCAATCTGGTGCTGCATGTCCTGGGCCGCCGCGCCGATGACTACCATGACCTCGATTCGATCGTGGTGTTCGCCGACCTTGCCGACAGGCTGACATTCACCCCGGCAGAGGACTGGTCGCTCGACGTTGCCGGCCCCTTTGCCGGCGATGTCGGCAAAGGGGCGGACAATCTGGTGCTGCGTGCGGCAAGGGCGCTGGAGCAGCTGCTTCCGGGACGCATCCGCCCGGCCCGGCTCAGGCTCGACAAGAACCTGCCGGTGGCATCGGGCATCGGCGGCGGCTCGGCCGATGCCGCGGCGGCGATCCGCGGCCTTCTGGCGCTTTCCGGCATCGCGCAGGAGCAAGTCGACCTCGCTCTCCTCGCGGTGACGCTCGGTGCCGACGTGCCGGTCTGCCTCTACGGCAAAACCTGCCGCATGACAGGCCTTGGCGAGCGGATCGAGCCTTTGACCGATATGCCGCGGATGCCGGCGCTGCTGGTCAATCCTGGCGTGGCAGTAGCGACGGCCGAGATCTTCCGCAGGCTGGCGCTCGCTCCAGGGCAGCCGGCGTTCGGGCCGATACCACCGCGCCAGGGCGACGTCCTCGCCTGGCTTGCCTCTTGCCGCAACGACCTCCAACCGGCGGCCGTCATGCTGGTGCCGGTTATTGGCGCGGTGCTGGACCAGCTCGCAGCATCGTCCGGTTGTCGACTTGCTCGTATGTCGGGTTCGGGCGCCACCTGCTTCGGGCTCTTCGAAGGGATCGAGCCAGTCGAGGCGGCAGCACGGCGCTTGCGGGCGCACGGCTGGTGGGCAGCGCCAACAATGCTCGGCTGATCAGACCTTGATGCGGGTTCAGTGAAGCCGGTCGATGCAGAACAGGACGGCCTGGGCGAGCGCGCGCTTATGCGGACAGGCCGGGAAGATCGCCAGGGCATCGAGGGCGATCGCGCCATAGTGGCGGGCCCGCTCGATCGTATCGCCGATGGCATTGTGGCGCTCCATCAGGCGCTGGGCGGTCTGCAGGTCGTCGGGGCCCTGCTCGCCATCCTCGAGCGTGCGCTTCCAAAATGCCCGTTCGCTCTTGTCGCCGCGGCGATAGGCGAGCACCACCGGCAGGGTGATCTTGCCTTCGCGGAAGTCGTCGCCCACCGTCTTGCCGAGCACCGCCTGCTTGCCGGAATAGTCGAGGGCATCATCGACGAGCTGGAAGGCGATGCCGAGATTGCGGCCATAGGATTCGAGCGCCGCCTGCTCCTCGCGCGGCCGGCCGGCAATGATCGGCCCAACCTCGGCAGCAGCGGCAAACAGCGCCGCGGTCTTGGCGATGATGATCTGGAGATAGGCGTCCTCGGTGGTGGAAGTGTCCTGCTGGACAGCGAGCTGAAGGACCTCGCCCTCGGCGATGATGGCGGCGGCATTGGCAAGCACCCGCAACGACTCGAGCGAACCGGTCTCGACCATCATCTTGAAAGCCTGGCCCAGCAGGAAATCGCCGACCAGTACGCTCGCCTGGTTGCCCCAGATCATGCGGGCCGCCTGCTTGCCGCGCCGCAGATGACTTTCGTCGACGACATCGTCGTGGAGCAGGGTGGCGGTGTGCATGAACTCGACGGCGGTTGCGAGCTTGACATGGGCGTCGCCGCGATAGCCGCCCATCTGCGCCGTCGCCAAAGTGAGCATCGGCCGCAGCCGCTTGCCACCCGAATTGATCAGGTGACCGGCGAGCTCGGGGATCATGTCGACATGGGACCTGGCATGGAGCAGGATCGCCTCGTTGACCCGCGCCATGTCCTTGGCGACCAGCTGCACGATCAGATCGATGCCGGGCTCGCGGTCCTCGCCACCGTCGAAAGGTACAACGACTCCCACAGGCGTCCTCGAAATCTGCCACACACCGACCGGGAGCATAGGAG
>JBKOZY010000245.1:0-8812 GCA_046726135.1 Pseudomonadota bacterium
GCGACAGAGCGCGGCAGGCCTTGAGCCCGTCCCAGGTCATCGGCACCTTCACCGCGATGTTGGGTGCGATGCCGGCAAGGTGGCGACCCTCGGCGAGCATGCCGTCGGTGTCGAGCGCCGTCACCTCGGCGCTGACCGGACCCTCGACCACGGCACAGATCTCGCGAAGGATCTCCTTGAAATCCCGTCCGGACTTGGCAACCAGGCTCGGATTGGTGGTGACGCCGTCGAGCAGGCCCATAGCGGCCAGCTCCCGGATTTCCCCAAGCTCGGCGGTATCGGCGAAAAACTTCATGGCGCCTCCAATATATGGCTTGCCATAGCACAATGGCGCGACCAGTACACCGGTGTCGCGCCTGGCGATTTTGCGATTCGCACCTGTCCATGAGCAACCGTCCAACCACTGTCGATGTGCTGCTGCCCTATGCGCTCGAGGGTTGCTATTCCTATTCGGTGCCGCCGCATCTTGAAGTCGCGGCGGGGGATTTCGTTCAGGTTCCACTTGGAACGCGCCAGACGGTCGGCGTGGTGTGGCGAGAGCAATCGAAGCCGGCCGCGGACCTCAAGCTGCGACCGATCACCGCCCGCTTCGAGATCGCGCCACTGCCCGAGCTGTCGCGGCGCTTCATCGAATGGATCGCCGCCTATTATCTCGAGCCGGTCGGCAACATTCTCCGATTGTGCCTCAGGGTGCCGGGAGTGTTCGAGGCGCGGCGCGACACGGTGGCGTATGTCGCGAGCGAGGTCGAGCCGGACAAGCTGACGCCGCAGCGGGCACGGGTGCTTGCGGTGGCGCGCCAAGGGATGGCGTTCAGGGCGAGCGAGCTGGCGGCGGAGGCGGCGGTGGGGCTAAGCGTGGTGCGCGGGCTTGCCCGCCAGGGGGCGCTCCGCGAGGTGGCGCTGTCGCCGTTCCAGCCGTTCTCGACGCCGGAGCCGCTGGGCCAGCGGGTCGCGCTCAATTCCGAGCAGACGACAGCGGCGGAAGATCTGCGCCGGGCGGTGGCGGCCCGCTCCTTCTCGGTGACGCTGATCGACGGCGTCACCGGCTCGGGGAAGACCGAGGTCTATTTCGAGGCGATGGCAGCGGCACTGTCGCAGGGCAAGCAAGTTCTGCTGCTCCTGCCGGAGATCGCGCTCACCCAGAGCTTTCTCGAAAGGGTGGAGCGGCGGTTCGTGGCGCAACCCGCCGAATGGCATTCAGGGGTGCGGCAGCGCGAGCGCGAAAGGGTGTGGCTCGGCGTCGCGTCGGGGATGGCCAAGGTGGTGGTGGGCGCGCGCTCGGCGCTGTTCCTGCCATGGCGCAATCTCAGGCTCATCGTCGTCGACGAGGAGCATGAGCCGGCCTTCAAGCAGGAGGACGGGGTGCGCTACCATGCCCGCGACATGGCGGTGGTGCTGGGCTCGCTCGGCCGGTTTCCGGTGGTTCTTGCCTCGGCGACGCCGTCCCTCGAATCGCTGGTCAATGCCGGACGGCAACGCTACCGGCATCTCGTGCTGCGGCACCGCCATGGCGTGCGAAAGGAAGTGCCGAGCGTCGAGCTGATCGATCTCAGGGCGGCGGGGCCGGAGCCTGGGCGGTGGTTGTCTCCGACCCTGGTCGAGGCCATGCAGGAGGCGATGACAGCAGGCGAGCAGGTGCTGCTGTTTCTCAATCGTCGCGGCTATGCACCGCTGACGCTGTGCCGCGCCTGCGGTCATCGGATCGAGTGTCCCAATTGCTCGGCGTGGCTGGTGGAGCACCGCTTCCGGCGGCAGCTCCTCTGCCATCATTGCGGTCATCAGCAGCCGACGGCGACGCGGTGCCCGTCCTGCGACGCGGAAGGGTTGCTGGTGCCCTGCGGCCCCGGGATCGAGCGGCTGGCGGAAGAGGCGGCTGAGCTGTTCCCCGATGCGGCGATGACGCTCCTCTCCTCGGACCTCAATCGCGGCAGTCTGCTCAAGGATGCGCTCAGCGACGCCGCAAAGGGCCGCTACAATCTGTTGATCGGCACCCAGCTCGTGGCCAAGGGTCACCACTTCCCGAAGCTGACGCTGGTCGGGGTGGTGGATGGGGATCTGGCGCTCGAGACCATCGATCCCAGAGCCGGGGAGCGCACCTGGCAGATCCTGGCGCAGGTGGCGGGACGGGCGGGGCGCGGCGAAAGGCCGGGGCGGGCGCTGGTGCAGACCCATCTGCCAAACCATCCGCTGATGCAGGCGCTCAAGGCGGGCGACCGCGACCGCTTTCTCAGCCATGAGCGGCGGGTGCGGGAGGCGGCGCTGCTGCCGCCTTTCGGCCGGCTTGCCGGGGTGATCGGCTCGGCTAGGGACGCCGGGGAGGTCGAGCGGTTCATGCGGGCGCTGGCGCGGCGGGTGCCGGTGACCCGGGAGGTGACGGTGCTCGGGCCGGCGCCGGCGCCGATGGCGCTGGTCCAGGGTCGCCATCGCTGGCGCTTCCTGGTGCGGGCGGCCCGCGATGTCGATCTGCAGGGGTTCCTCACCGATTGGCTCAAGGGCGTCGAGCCGCGAGGCTCGCTGAAGCTCGAGGTGGACGTCGATCCGTACAGCTTTCTCTAGGCAGTCGTCGGTAGGCGGTAGGCAGTAGGAAGGCGCATAACCTGCCCACTGCCTAATGCCTAGTGCCTCATTTTCCAGCGTGTTGCCTTGCCTCACCAGCCTGTGATAGGAGGTCAGCCGTTAAGCCGTCTTGCCCCGGGCGAGGCGCGACACCTCGTGTAATTCCACGAACAAGCAAAAATTGGGAACAGTCCCGGGGCAGTGCACAAGGGAGAGGGGCCAGTCGTGACGGCCAAGCAACAATCGGTCTCAGGCATGCCCGGGCGCTATGCGACAGCCCTGTTCGAGCTGGCGCAGCAGGAAGAGGCGGTCGAGGATGTCGGCGAGGCGCTACTCAGGTTCGCAAACCTGGTGGAGCAGTCGCCGGATCTGATGCGACTGGTGCGCAATCCGGTGTTCTCCGCCGACGACCAGATCCGGGCGCTCAACGCAGTGCTGGAACGCGCGGCGATCTCCGGCCTTGCCGCCAAGCTCGTCCTGCTCGCGGCGAAGAACCGCCGGCTCTATGCCATTCTCGACATGATCGGCGCCTATCAGGCGCTCAGGGCCGAGGCCAAGGGCGAGACCACGGCCGAGGCGACCTCTGCCGAACCGCTTTCCAGCAGCCAGATGCAGGCGCTGAAGGACGAGCTGGCGCAGCTTCTCGGACGGTCGATCAGCCTGACGACCAAGGTCGATCCGACGATCCTTGGCGGCCTCGTCGTCAAGGCCGGGTCGCGGATGGTCGATTCCTCACTCAGAACCAAGCTCAACAATCTCAAGACGGCCATGAAGGGGACCGCCTGATGGATATCCGCGCCGCTGAAATTTCGGCAATTCTCAAGGCCCAGATTCAAGGCTTCGGCCAGGAGGCGGAAGTCTCCGAGATCGGCCAGGTGCTGTCGGTCGGCGACGGCATCGCCCGGGTCTACGGGCTCGACAATGTCCAGGCCGGCGAGATGGTGGAATTTCCCGGCGGCATCCGCGGCATGGCGCTCAATCTCGAGGTCGACAATGTCGGCGTGGTGATTTTCGGCACCGACCGCGACATCAAGGAGGGCGACACGGTCAAGCGGACCGGCGCCATCGTCGAGGTGCCGGTCGGCAAGGAGCTGCTCGGCCGGGTGGTCGACCCGCTCGGCAATCCGATCGACGGCAAGGGGCCGATCGCGGCCAAGGAAAGGCGGCGTGTCGACGTCAAGGCGCCGGGGATCATCCCGCGCAAGTCGGTGCATGAGCCGATGGCGACCGGCCTCAAGGCGATCGATGCGCTGATCCCGATCGGCCGCGGTCAGCGCGAGCTGATCATCGGCGATCGGCAGACCGGCAAGACGGCGATCATCCTCGACACCATCCTCAATCAGCGCTCGATCCATCTCTCGGGACCGGAGGGGGAGAGGCTCTATTGCGTCTATGTCGCCTGCGGCCAGAAGCGCTCGACAGTCGCCCAATTCGTGCGGACGCTCGAGGAGGCGGGGGCGCTCGACTACTCGATCATCGTGGCGGCGACGGCATCGGACCCCGCGCCGATGCAATATCTGGCGCCGTTCGCCGGCTGCACCATGGGCGAGTATTTCCGCGACAACAAGATGCATGCGCTGATCGCCTATGACGATCTGTCGAAGCAGGCGGTGGCCTATCGGCAGATGTCGCTGCTGCTCAGGCGGCCGCCGGGTCGCGAGGCCTATCCCGGCGATGTGTTCTATCTCCATTCGCGGCTGCTCGAGCGCGCCGCCAAGCTCAATGACGAGAACGGCAATGGCTCGCTCACCGCGTTGCCGGTGATCGAGACCCAGGCCAACGACGTGTCGGCCTATATCCCGACCAATGTCATCTCGATCACCGACGGCCAGATCTTCCTCGAGACCGGGTTGTTCTATCAGGGCATCCGACCGGCGGTGAATGTCGGTCTGTCGGTGTCGCGGGTCGGCTCGGCAGCGCAGATCAAGGCGATGAAGCAGGTGGCCGGCAAGATCAAGGGCGAGCTTGCGCAGTATCGCGAGATGGCGGCATTCGCCCAGTTCGGCTCGGATCTCGATCAGGCGACCCAGCGGCTGCTCAATCGCGGGGCGCGGCTGACCGAGCTTCTGAAGCAGCCGCAATTCTCGCCGCTCAAGGCCGAGGAGCAGGTGGTGGTGATCTATGCCGGGGTGAACGGCTATCTCGATCCGATGCCGGTCTCCGCCGTGCGCAAGTTCGAGGACGGGCTGCTGCGGATGATGCGGGAGGATGCGCCCGACATTCTCGATGCCATTCGCAACGAGAAGCAGATCTCGGACGACACCGGCGCGCGGCTCAAGGCGGCGGTCGAGGACTACGCCAAGCGCTTCACGCCTTGAGAGGACGCGATGCCCAGCCTCAAGGATCTCCGCAACCGGATCGCATCAGTCAAGGCGACCCAGAAGATTACCAAGGCCATGCAGATGGTGGCAGCGGCGAAGCTCAGGCGCGCCCAGGAGGCAGCGCTGGCGGCGCGGCCATTCTCGCAGCGCATGGATGCGGTGCTCGCCAACCTGGCGACGGCCATGGGCAACCTGCCCGGGGCGCCGCAGCTCCTCACCGGCACCGGTTCGAGCGGCACCCATCTCCTGGTGGTGTGCACGGCCGAGCGGGGCCTCTGCGGCGCTTTCAACGCCTCGATTGCGCGGCTGGCGCGCGAGCATATCGACCGCATCCTCGGCGAGGGCAACTCGGTCAAGATCCTGTGCGTCGGCAGGAAGGGCTTCGACATTCTGAAGCGCAATTACGGGCGGATGATCATCGACACCATCGAGCTGCGCGGCGTTCGGCAATTGTCCTTCGCCAATGCCCGGGCCATCGCGGAGCGAATTCTCACGCTGTTCCACGCAGCCGAATTCGATGTCTGCACGCTGTTCTATGCCGAGTTCAAGTCGGTGATCACCCAAGTGCCACGGGCGCTGCAGATCATCCCGGTCAAGGTGACGGAGGAGGGCACCGCGCCGACGGCGCCCGGGGCGGTCTATGAATATGAGCCCTCGGAGGAGGAGATCCTGGCCGATCTCCTGCCGCGAAACATCGCCGTCCAGGTTTTCCGGGCGCTCTTGGAGAATGCCGCATCCGAGCAGGGGGCACGGATGAGCGCCATGGACAATGCGACCCGCAATGCCGGCGACATGATCAACCGCCTGACGCTCAACTACAATCGGCAGCGCCAGGCGCAGATCACCAAGGAACTCATCGAAATCATCTCGGGCGCCGAGGCGCTCTAAGCCCAATCAGAGGAAAGGTCGACATCATGGCGAGGACCAAGGCAGAGCCCACCGGAAAGCCGGCAAGACGGTCGGCGGCGGCGCTCAATGCACGGGCCGAGCAGGTCCGGTCAGCGGCGGTGCCGGCGGCTGCGGCGGAAAAGCCAACGGGGCGGGTGCGCCAAGTCATGGGCGCGGTGGTCGACGTGCAGTTCGCCGGTCATCTGCCGCAGATCCTCAATGCGCTCGAGATGGAGAATTCCGGCAACCGGCTGGTGCTGGAAGTGGCGCAGCATCTCGGCGAGCACACGGTGCGCACCGTCGCCATGGACTCGACGGAAGGGCTGGTGCGCGGCCAGGAGGTGGTCGATACCGGCGGCCCGATCACAGTGCCGGTCGGCGATGTGACGCTCGGGCGGATCATGAATGTGATCGGTCAGCCGGTCGACGAGGCGGGGCCGATCAGTTCGCCGGACATGCGCGCCATCCATCAGCCGGCTCCGGAATTCGTCGAGCAGTCGACCGAGGCGGAGATCCTGGTCACCGGCATCAAGGTGGTGGATCTGCTGGCACCCTATGCCAAGGGCGGCAAGATCGGGCTGTTCGGCGGCGCCGGCGTCGGCAAGACGGTGCTGATCATGGAGCTGATCAACAATGTCGCCAAGGCGCATGGCGGCTTCTCGGTGTTTGCCGGCGTCGGCGAGCGGACGCGCGAAGGCAACGACCTCTATCACGAGATGATCGATTCGGGGGTCAACAAGGACCCGCGGAAGGATGGCACGGCGGCGGGATCGAAATGCGCCCTGGTCTATGGGCAGATGAACGAGCCGCCGGGGGCGCGCGCGCGGGTCGGGCTGACGGGCCTGACGGTTGCCGAGTTCTTCCGCGATCAGGGCCAGGACGTGCTGTTCTTCGTGGACAACATCTTCCGCTTCACCCAGGCCGGCTCGGAAGTGTCGGCGCTGCTCGGGCGCATTCCCTCGGCGGTGGGTTACCAACCGACGCTCGCCACCGACATGGGGGCGCTGCAGGAACGGATCACCACCACCCAGAAGGGCTCGATCACCTCGGTGCAGGCGATCTATGTGCCGGCCGACGACCTGACCGATCCGGCGCCCGCCACGTCCTTCGCCCATCTCGATGCCACCACGGTGCTGTCGCGCGGCATTGCCGAGAAGGGCATCTATCCGGCGGTCGACCCGCTCGACTCGACGTCGCGCATGCTCGATGCCCGCATCATCGGCGAGGAGCATTATGCGGTGGCGCGGCGGGTGCAGGTGATCCTGCAGCGCTACAAGGCGCTCCAGGACATCATCGCCATTCTGGGCATGGACGAGCTGTCGGAGGACGACAAGCTGACGGTGGCGCGGGCGCGCAAGATCGAGCGGTTCCTGTCGCAGCCGTTCTTCGTGGCCGAGGTGTTCACCGGCTCGCCCGGCAAGCTCGTGGCGCTTTCCGATACGATCAAGGGCTTCCAAGGCTTGTGCGACGGCAAGTATGACCATCTGCCGGAAGCTGCCTTCTATATGGTCGGGACCATCGAGGAGGCGGTGGAGAAGGCGCAGAAGCTCGCGGCCGAGGCCTAGAGATGGCGGAGCTGAGATTCGAATTGGTGGCGCCGGAGCGCCTCCTTTACTCCGGCGATGTGGCGCAGGTGATCGTGCCGGGCTCGGAGGGCGAGTTCACGGTGCTGCCGCAGCACGCGCCGGTGCTGTCGACGCTGAAGCCCGGCATCCTCACGGTGACCGGGCTCGATGGCGAGGCGTCGAGGATCTTCGTGCGCGGCGGATTTGCCGAGGTCAATCCGGCCGGCCTCATGGTGCTGGCCGAGGAGGCAATTCCGCTTGCCGAGCTGTCGTCGGACCAGCTCGACCAGCAGCTGCGCGATGCCGAAGAGGATCTGGCCGACGCCAAGGACGAGCATGCGCGCGTCAAGGCGCAGGAAGCGCTCGATCATCTGCGGCAGCTCAAGGGATCGATCTCCTAGGCAGTCGGCAGTAGGCAGTAGGGAAGTGCGCCACCTACTACTGCCTAATGCCTATTGCCTCTTGGCTATGGCCTGCAAATAGGCGCGGTTCTGGCGGTCGCGGATGCGGGCGGCGGCAACCGCCTGGTCCGGACTGACGGCGCGGAACGTCAGATGTTCGCGCGGGCGGAGCTGGGCCAGGCCGTCCTGATCGGCGGCGATGACGGTGGCGATCTTGGGATAGCCGCCGGTGGTCTGGTGATCGGCGAGCAGCACGATCGGATCACCATGGCCGGGAACCTGGACCGAGCCCCTGACGATCGCTTCCGACAACATGTCGAGGCTGCCCGAGATGGCGAGCTTGGGGCCGCCGAGCCGCATTCCCATGCGGTCATAAGCATCGGTGACCGTGTAGACGCTGGACAGAAAGCTCTGCTGAACCTCGTTGCTGAAGAAGCGGTCCTGTGGGCCGAGAACGACGCGGACGTCCTGGCGCGGCCGGGCGCCGACCGGCAGCGGCAGATTGCGGGGGGTCGCCGGCCCGGGGCGGGCATCGTCGATCACCAGGGTGTCGCCGGTCGCGATGCTGCGGCCGCCAAAGCCGCTTTGGGCATGGGTGGCCGTGCTGCCGAGCCAGTGCTTGGCGGGGACGGTGCCGGCAATCGCCAGATAGGTCCAGCTGCCCCAGCGGCCGGGGCGGATGACGAGGCGGGCGTTGCGGGAAATGGTATGGGCGCTCCAGGGCTCAACCCGTGCGCCGTCGATGGTCACGACAGGCGCGCCGCCGGCGACAGCAATGGCGATGCTGCCCTCGCTCACCGCGACCGTGATACCGCCGAGCGCGGTCTCGATGGCAGACGCACCCTCAGGGTTGCCGATCGCGACATTGGCGGTGGCATGGGCCAGCCGGTCCATCGGGCCGGCGGCAGTGACCCCGAAACGGGCGTAGCCGGGGCGTCCGGCATCCTGGACCGTGGTCAGGGGACCGGCATGCTCGATCGTCAGCACGGCGCGGCTCATGCGGTGGAGCCCTCAGTCAGCGGCGCGGGTGAAGCGGACATAATCGCCAAGGTCGAAGAGAAAGGGTCGCGGGGAGTCGGGG
>JBKOZY010000246.1:0-4861 GCA_046726135.1 Pseudomonadota bacterium
CAGCCGCGCCTTTCCGATGGAGCGCTTCGACGTGAGCATGCGGGATTACTACCTCGTCGCGCGCGATGGGCAGTCGTCGGTCTATGTCAGCGCGCCGTTCCGGGGCAAGATGTCGGGGACCATGGCGTTCACCGTCAGCAAGCCGCTCATCCGCAACGGCAAGTTCGACGGGGTGATCGCGGTCACATTGTTCCCCGGCTATTTCCACGATTTCTATCGCTCGGTCCTGAAGCATCCCGATGCGACAGCGGCGGCGCTGGTCCGCGCCGATGGGCATGTGCTGGTGCGCTATCCTCAAGTGTCGCGAGACATCATGCGGCTCAGGCCGGACGAGCCGCTGATGAAGGCCGTCGCCAACAATGTGCCGAGCGGAACGCTGTGGGCGACGTCGTCGATCAATGGCCGCGACGAAGTGTCGGAGTTCCGCCGCATCGAGCACCAGCCGCTCTACGCCGTCTTTGCATTCGACAGGCAGGCCTATCTCACGCCGTGGTATTGGCGGGTTGCCGCATGGGCAGTCTTTGCCACCCTTGCCGGCGCCGCAATGTTCCTGGCAATGGACCAGGTGACGCGGCGGCTCGAGATGGAAAAGGAGCAGCTCAAGCTGCTGCTGGCGGAAGGGCGAGCGGCGGCGCGAAGCGGAGTCGCGGCTGCTGCAATCGCAAAAGTTCGAGGCGCTGGGCCAGGTGACGGGCGGAGTTGCCCATGATTTCAACAATCTGCTTGCCGCCATCATCGGGGCGCTCGCCATGCTCAGAAAACGGGCGAGCGATGCAAAGGAGATCGAGCTGTTGACGTTCGCCGAGGAGGCGGCCGCCAAGGGCGCCAAGATCACCCAGCAGATGCTGGCCTTTGCCCGGCGCGAGTCGATCCAGGCAGAGATCGTCGACATCAATCGGGCGGTGACGGGCATGACGGAGCTCTTGCGCCATACCGTCGGGTCGGGGGTCACCGTCAGCTACGAGCTCGGGAAGGATCTGCCGCCGGCCAAGATCGACCCCGTGGGGCTTGAGATGGCGGTGCTGAATCTTGCGGCGAATGCCCGCGATGCCATGCCGAATGGCGGCATGCTGGTCATTTCCACCTCGAAGTTCGATGCCGGCCATGGCGAGGCTCCTCAGTCCATCGTCATTGCGGTCAGCGACAATGGCAGCGGCATGTCGGAGGAGATCCGAGCGCGGGCGTTTGAACCGTTCTTCACCACCAAGGGGCCGGGTCGTGGCACCGGGCTCGGCTTGGCGAGCGTCTATGGCTTTGCCACCCAGGCCGGCGGCTCGGTGGAGATCGATAGCAGCGTCGGCAAGGGAACGACGGTCAAGATCATCCTGCCCGGTGCCGATCAGCGGCGTGTCGCCGCACAATGAATTTACCTAGTTTAATCCGCAATGCAGCGGCGTCGGCGTATAATCCCGCCAATCCCGACAGCGAGGCGTTTTTCAGAGGAGATAATGAATTCCGACTATTTCAGTGACGCGGCGCGGCATCCGATGATCCGCAGATTGCGGAGCATCACCGATATTCCGCGGGTCGAGCTCGATGCGCTGATGGACGTCAAGATGAAGGTGGTCGAGATCGATGCCGATACCGATATCGTTCTTGAAGGTGAAAGGCCGACGCAATGCGTGCTGCTGCTCGAAGGCTATGCCTGCCGCTACAAGCTGCTCGATTTCGGCAAGCGGCAGATCCTCGCCTTTCACATCACCGGCGACCTGCCGGACCTGCAGAGCTATCACCTCGAGGTGATGGACCACAGCCTGTGCACGCTCAGCCCGGCCAAGGTGGCGTTTCTGTCGCATCAGACGATCGACTACATCATCACGACCTATCCCAAGCTCGCAGCGGCGTTGTGGCGCTCGACGCTGGTCGATGCGTCGATCTTCCGGCAGTGGATCGCCGGCGTCGGGCGGCGGCTGGCACATGAGAGGATCGCGCATCTCATATGCGAATTGGTGGTGCGCCATCGCGCGGTAGGCCTGGCGCAGGATTTCCGGTTCAATTTTCCGGTCACCCAGGCCGAGCTCGGTGATGCCACCGGGCTTTCGGTCGTCCACGTCAATCGCGTCGTGCGCGATCTGCGGAGCCTGGGCCTGATCAGCCTTGCGGGGGGATATGTCGCTGTCCGGGATTGGGCGCGCCTCAAGGAGACGGCCCGTTTTGATGCCAGTTACCTCCACGTCAGAGGAGGAGAACCGTGACCCTACTGACTTTTCGACCTGTTCGAATTGCGACCGGAAGCGAGGACGAAGATGGCTGCCTGGTGTTCAACGAGGACCATCTGATTGCTGTGCTGGTGCGCCTGTCCGATCTCCATGGCGATGCCGAGGGGAAGTGGTTTCTCGAAGCGGCCTTCGGCCATCTCGATCATACGGCGCGGCCAAGTTTCGATACGCTGGACGAGTTCAAGAGCTGGATCGGATCTCAAATCGAGGCTTGATCCTCGACATCGACTGCTGCCGGCGCGGCGAAATGGCATTCAGCATTCCGGTCTTGCTCGATCAGCCGCAGCACCGGCGCGGTCTCGCGGCAAAGCTCACGGGCGATCGGGCAGCGCGGATGGAAGTGGCAGCCTGATGGCAGGCGCTCCGGCGATGGCGGATCGCCCCTGAGCACCGTTCGCTCTCTGCTGGCTCCGCCGGGGATCGCCGCTATCAGGGCGCGCGTATAGGGGTGGAGAGGGCGTTCGAACACGGCATCGGCCGGCCCCGTTTCGACGATCCGGCCGAGATACATCACCGCAACGCGATCGCTGACATGCTCGATGACCGAGAGATCATGCGAGATGAAGATGTAGGACAGCTTGAGGCGACCCCTGAGCTCGAGCAGCAGGTTCAGGATCTGCGCCTGGATCGACACGTCGAGCGCCGAGACCGGCTCATCGAGAACCACGAGCTTGGGGTCGAGCGCGAGGGCACGGGCGATCCCGATGCGCTGGCGCTGGCCGCCGGAGAACTCATGCGGATAGCGGTCGCCGACGGCGGGGTTCAGGCCAACAAGATCGAGGAGCTCGGTGACCCGCCGCCGGCGCGTCTGACGATCGCCGACAGCGTGGATGTCGAGCGGCTCGGCAATGATCGAGCCGACGCTCATGCGCGGATCGAGGGAGGCATAGGGGTCCTGGAAGACGATCTGCATGTTGCGGCGGTGCGGACGCATCGCTCGACTGGAGAGCGCCGTAAGGTCGGTCCCCATGAAGCGAACCGTTCCCGAGGTCGGCTCGATCAGCCGAAGGATGAGCCGCGCCAGGGTCGACTTGCCGCAACCGGATTCACCGACGATCCCCAAGGTCTCGCCAGGTTCGAGCGAGAGCGAGACCTGGTCGACCGCCCGCAAAATGCCGGCGCTGCCGCGGGCCGGGTACTCCTTGGTCATCGCTTCGACTGCCAGCAGCGCGGTCACGCGACGGGATTCCAACAAGCGGCGGCGCTGCCCTTGGTCGTGGCAGTGAGCGGTGGGGTGATGGTGGCGCAGCGATCGAGGTGTCGCGGGCAGCGCCGCAGGAAGGTGCAGCCGGTCCCGCGCTCGCCAGGAGACGGAACGAGGCCGGGAATGGCGGCGAGCGGCGCGCCGCGGCGGGCGCGGCGCGGCGATGCGGCGAGGAGCCCTGCGGTGTAGGGGTGCCGCGGTTGCCCGAGGACCTGCGCGACCAGTCCCTGCTCAGCGACCCGCCCGGCATAGATGACGACGACCTCGTCGCAGAGCTCGGCAATGACGCCGAGATCATGGGTGATGAGCAAAATCGAGAGTCCCAGGGCATCCCTCAGCGATCTCAGAAGCTCGAGGATCTGGGCCTGGATGGTGACGTCGAGCGCGGTCGTCGGCTCATCGGCGATCAGCAGCTTCGGGCCGCAGATCAGGGCCATGGCAATCATCACACGCTGGCGCAATCCGCCCGAAAGCTCGTGTGGGAACTGGGCGAAGCGAAGCTCGGGGCTGCCGATGCCGACCTTGCGCAGCATGGTGATCACCTGCGGCTCGGCGGCGCGGCGCGACATGGCGCGATGGAGAAGCAGCATCTCGGCGATCTGATCGCCCACCCGCATGGTGGGATTGAGCGAGGTCATCGGCTCCTGGAAGATCATGCCGATGCGATCGCCGCGAATGCGCTGCATCTCGGGCTCGCTCGCATTGGCGAGATCGATGCCATCAAAAGCGATGCGCCCCGAGGTGATCTTCACGGATGGCGGAAGAAGCCGCATCACGGCGTGCGCCGTCATCGTCTTGCCACTGCCGGATTCGCCAACCAGACCGACCGTCCTGCCGCGGGGAACCGAGAACCCGATACCGTCCACGACCGGAACCAGGTTGCCATCGGACTTGAACGCCACCGTGAGATTCTCAACCCGCAGCAGGGGATCGGCGTTCATTCCAAAACGATTCGTGGAAAATAAAACGAGACGACCCAGTTCGGCAGGTCGACAATCTCGCTGATCCGCAGGTCGCCGCAGACGCTGCACAGCATATAGGCATCGACCGGTCGCATCTTGTAGCGGGTCGACAAGAGATCGATCATTCCCGCGACGGCAGAGCGCGTGGCCGCCATCAAGTCGGGACCGATGCCGGTCGTCGCCTCATAGCCCTTGGCGTCCATATGGCGGGCGACCGGCCCCGCGGTGGTGAAGCGCGGGAAGGGCAGGTTGACGTTTTTCTCCAGCTCGAATTTGGCGGCGAGCGAGCAGGGGCTCTCGATGGCGGTACCGCAGACCTCGCCATCGCCCTGCGTCGCATGGGTGTCGCCGACACTGAACAGGCCGCCCTTCACCTCGACCGGCAGATAGAGCACCGTGCCGGCGGCGAGGTCGCGGATGTCCATATTGCCGCCCATCCGCCGCGGCGGCACCACCGAATGCTGGCCAGGCTCGGC
>JBKOZY010000247.1:0-1873 GCA_046726135.1 Pseudomonadota bacterium
GCGGGATGCCGATGCCGGTATCCGCGATGGCAATCGACACCGAACCGGCACAGACGGCCGCCGTGACCGTGACCCGGCCGCCTTCCGGGGTGAACTTCACCGCATTGGAGGTGAGGTTGATCAGGATCTGCTTGAGCGCCCGCTTGTCCGCGTCGATCTCGAGCGCTTTCGGCATCTCGCGTACGATCGTGACCTTGCCTTCCTTCGCGCGTTCCTCGACGAGCCTGATCGTCTCCTCGATCAGGTCGGGAATGCTGGTCTTCTGAAGCTCGAGCTGGATGCGGCCTGCCTCGATCTTGGACATGTCGAGAATGTCGCTGATGACGTCGAGCAGGAACTGGCCGCTTCTAAAAATGTCGCGCGAGTATTCGATGTATTTCTCAGCGCCGATCGGCCCGAACATCTGGTTTTCCATGACCTGGCTGAAGCCGATGATGGCGTTGAGCGGGGTTCGCAATTCGTGGCTCATATTGGCGAGGAATTCCGATTTCGACCGGCTCGCAGCCTCGGCCCTCGTCTTTTCGCGCCCATATTTGTCGGCGAGGTCAGCGAGCCGCTGCGACTGCTGTTCGGCAAGCAGCCGCTCCTTCTGGAGATCGCGAACGGTCATCATGAGTTCGCGTTCGGAGAGAAGCAGGCGCTCCTCCTGCTGTTTGAGGGGGGTAATGTCGGTGCCGACAGAAACGAAACCGCCGTCCTTGGTGCGCCGCTCATTGATCTGAAGCCATCGGCCGTCGCCTAGTTGCACTTCGAAGGTACTGCCCTCCTGGGGGTCGCGCCCGTGGATTGGCATGCGCTGGCGTACCGCCGGCTCCTTCGCTATCTTCGCGACAACCTCATAGGGCGTACCCGGCAGGCAGACGCTGGCGGGAAGCGAATGGAACTGCTGATACTTCGAGTTGCATAGAACGAGGTGGTTGTCGGAGTCCCAGAGGACGAAGGCTTCCGAGATGTTCTCGATCGCATCCTTGAGGCGAAGCTCCGCTTCTTGGTTGAGCTTGTCGGCGATCTTCTGCTCGGTCACATCGATAGCGATGCCGACAAGGTGCGGTGCGTCCTCGTCCGGTGCGTGCGAAAGCTCGGCGCGTGCTTTGAGCCACACCCATTGGCCGTTCTCGTGCCGCATGCGGAATTCTTCCTCGAACACGTCCTTGCGTCCGGTGAGCAGCGCCTCGATGACTTTCTCAAGCTGTGCATCGTCGGGATGGATGCGGCCAGCGACATCGCCGAAATTGAGGAACTCGCCTTTCTCCTCGAGCCCAAGGATGTCGTACATCGACTTGGACCAGAAGATCCGGCCGCGCGCTATATCCCAGTCCCACAATCCGCAATGGCCGCGGTCGGGCGCCTTGTCGAGCCGTTCGGTCGCTACGGTAAGAGTGCGATCGGCTTCCGCCGCCTTCGCCGCCTGCCAGTGGAAGGCCCCGCCGAGCATCATGAGAACGAAGAAGGTGACGACGAAAAGCATCGTCACCTGGGCGACGCTCTCAGTCCACGCTCTTAGCACATCGGCACGCTTCTGCACGACGAGCAGGCTCGCCGGCATGGGGGCGAGATCGGCGAGCGCTACATAGGCATCCTCACCGGTCGCAAGCGTGAGTTCGCTCAATGCATTATCGTTCACCTTCGTTTCGGTTACGAAACGAGGCGTCAAAATATCGGCGATCGGCCTTCCGGCGAGGGTTTCGTCCGGCACCGATGCGATAACGATTCCGGAAGCGTCGATGATGGCGAAGATGCGCCCCTCGCTCATTGCTTCGGGCAAGAGTGCGTCGGCGAGATCATCACGGGTGAACACCATCGCCGTGAAGCCCGCCTCGTTCCGGCTGCGCACGCTCTGCCTTATGTGATCTGCGGCGGCGCGGGCATAGAG
>JBKOZY010000248.1:0-26574 GCA_046726135.1 Pseudomonadota bacterium
GGCCGGAGACGCTCAAGGATGCAGCCGATGCTCTCGCCCAGGTGGGGCTTGCGGCCGAGCACGATACCTTCCCCCGGGCACTCTCGGGCGGCATGGCGCGCCGGGTGGCGCTCGCCCGCGCCTTGGTCATCCGGCCGCGGCTCATGCTCCTCGACGAGCCCTTCGCCTCGCTTGACGAGGCGACCGCCGACGCGCTCCGCCGGATGGTGGCCGATCTGTGGCGGCAGCATCGGATGAGCGTGGTGCTCGTCACCCATGACGTTAAGGAAGCGCTGACCCTCGCCGACCGCATCATTCGCCTCGAGGGCCAGCCCGCCACGATTGCTGCGGATGTCACGTTCGGCACACCCCCCGACGGCCGAAATGAGCTATGGAGGAGCGAGACGCTCTCTCGGCTGGTGGGAACTTCCTGAACCCTCTTTGCGCCGCCAGGGCGGATCGCTTATCTAAGTCATGACTCTTCGACGAATTGACGACGACAGGACAGCACATGCGCGACCCGATCGACACCTACGCATCCGTTCTCGTTCCCATGGTGGTCGAGCAGACAAATCGCGGCGAGCGCGCCTACGACATCTATTCGCGGCTCCTCAAGGAGCGGATCATCTTCGTCACCGGCCCGGTCGAAGACCATATGGCGACCCTGATCGTCGCCCAGCTCCTGTTTCTCGAGGCTGAAAATCCGAAAAAAGAGATTGCGATGTACATCAACTCGCCGGGCGGGGTGGTGACGTCGGGTCTCGCCGTCTACGACACCATGCAGTTCATCCGGCCGGCCGTATCGACGACGGTCATCGGCCAGGCCGCCTCCATGGGGTCGCTGCTTCTCTGCGCCGGCCAGCACGGGATGCGCTATGCCCTGTCGCATGCCCGGGTGATGGTCCATCAGCCCTCCGGCGGCTTCCAGGGGCAGGCCTCCGATATCGAGCGCCACGCCAAGGAAATCCTTGATCTTCGCCGCCGGCTCAACGAGATCTATGTCAAGCATACCGGCCAGCCGCTGGATGCGATCGAGGATGCGCTCGAACGGGATACGTTCCTAACCGCCGAGGGCGCCAGGGAATTCGGTCTTGTGGATCAAGTTATCGAGAAGCGTCCTGAAATAGCTGGTGAAAAGTAGGGAATTGTGGGGTCAGGCGCGCTCCGTCGCGGTCTGGGACATCTGTCAAGGGTTGATTAACCATCCGCTACCATGCTGAGATGGTGGGGAGGCTTCTTCTGGCTGAGAGTCGCGGGCGCGGAACTTGCTCGGCATCGCGGGCACATGCGTCAGAACGGTCACTGGTCGGTGACGGAAGCGTGACGAACTATAGGGGGCGCGGCCCAAAGGAGGACCGATGAGCAAGTCTAGCGGCAGTGACTCGAAAAATACGCTTTACTGCTCGTTCTGCGGCAAAAGTCAGCACGAAGTCCGGAAGCTGATCGCTGGTCCGACCGTCTTCATTTGCGACGAGTGCGTCGAGCTGTGCATGGACATCATCCGCGAGGAGAACAAGTCCTCGCTGGTGAAGTCGCGCGACGGGGTGCCGACGCCGGCCGAGATCTGCAAGGTGCTGGACGATTATGTCATCGGCCAGAATCATGCCAAGCGTGTGCTGTCGGTGGCGGTGCACAACCATTACAAGCGGTTGAATCACGCCCAGAAGAACAACGACGTCGAGCTCGCCAAGTCGAACATTCTGCTGGTCGGGCCGACCGGGTGCGGCAAAACCCTGCTCGCCCAGACGCTTGCCCGCATTCTCGACGTGCCGTTCACGATGGCCGATGCCACCACCCTCACCGAGGCGGGCTATGTCGGCGAGGATGTGGAGAACATCATCCTCAAGCTGCTGCAGGCGGCCGACTACAATGTCGACCGGGCGCAGCGCGGCATCGTCTATATCGACGAGGTCGACAAGATCTCGCGCAAGTCGGACAACCCGTCGATCACCCGCGATGTGTCGGGCGAGGGCGTCCAGCAGGCGCTGCTCAAGATCATGGAGGGCACGGTCGCCTCGGTGCCGCCCCAGGGCGGGCGCAAGCACCCGCAGCAGGAGTTCCTGCAGGTCGACACCACCAACATCCTGTTCATCTGCGGCGGCGCCTTTGCCGGGCTCGAGAAGATCATCTCCGCCCGCGGCAAGGGCTCGGGCATCGGTTTCGGCGCCGAGGTGAAGTCGCCGGAGGACCGGCGCACCGGCGAGGTGCTGCGGGCGCTCGAGCCTGAGGATCTGCTGAAATTCGGGCTCATTCCCGAATTCGTCGGCCGCCTGCCGGTGATCGCGACGCTCGAGGACCTCGACGAGGAGGCCCTGGTCCAGATCCTGTCCGAGCCGAAGAACGCGCTGGTGAAACAATATCAGCGGCTGTTCGAGATGGAGGACGTCCGTCTGACCATCCCGGACGAGGCGCTGCGCTCGATCTCCAAGAAGGCGATCGACCGCAAGACCGGTGCCCGCGGCCTGCGCTCCATCATGGAGGCCATCCTGCTCGATACCATGTTCGACCTGCCCGGCATGACCGGGGTGGAGGAGGTGGTGATCTCGCGCGATGTGGTGGATGGCGATGCCAAGCCGCTGCTGATCTATGCCGATCGCGAGCCGACGCTGACCAAGGCAAAGGCCTCGCTCGGATCTTGAGACCATGGACGGGGAGGGGGCCAGCATCCGGATGAAACCGGGAAATGCCGTGCCGTGGCCGTTGGGCAACGGCTGCCGGCTAGTTTGCAACGGCATGCAGCGATACTTGAATTCGCCGACAGCGGAGGCCATGTTAGCCGGCGTCGCGAAACCTTATCCCGCATTCTATGGAAGCCGGTTTTCCCGGTTTTTCGGACGAGCCCGACAGGCTTCGCGCCAGGCTCCATGAGGGTCTGCCGCCGCATTTCGATTGCTTGGCGCTTCGCCGCTCCTTTGGGAGGCGCACGAAACTGGGGCAGCCTCTAGCGAGGCCCAACGCCAGAAAGGAAAAGAAATGATCGAATCCACCTCCAGGCCTGCCTCGGTCGGCGGACAAGACATTTATCCCGTGCTGCCGCTTCGCGACATCGTGGTGTTTCCGCACATGATCGTGCCGCTGTTCGTCGGCCGCGAGAAGTCGATTCGCGCGCTGGAGGAGGTGATGCGCGAGGATCGTCGAATTCTCCTGGTGGCGCAGCGCAATGCGACCGATGACGATCCCGCCGCCGACCAGCTTTACGGCGTCGGCACCCTTGCCACCATTCTGCAGCTGCTGAAGCTCCCCGACGGCACCGTCAAGGTGCTGGTCGAAGGCGCCGAGCGCGCCAAGCTGCACGGCTTCACGGCGCGCGAGGAATTCTTCGAGGCCCGCGCCGAGGTGATGCCTGACACGGTCACCAACCGCGACGAGGTCGAGGCGCTGGTGCGCACCGTCGTGACGCAGTTCGAAAGCTATGTGAAGCTCAACAAGAAGGTCCCGCAGGAGGCCGTCGCCTCGATCGGCCAGATCACCGATTACGCCAAGCTTGCCGACACGGTGGCGGCGCATATCGCGGTCAAGATTCCAGACAAGCAGCAACTCCTCGAGATGCCGTCGGTCTCCGAACGGCTCGAGAAGGTGTTCGCCTTCATGGAGGGCGAGATCTCGGTGCTGCAGGTCGAGAAGCGCATCCGCTCGCGCGTCAAGCGCCAGATGGAGAAGACGCAGCGCGAATATTACCTGAACGAGCAGATGAAGGCGATCCAGAAGGAGCTCGGCGATGGCGACGAGCGCGACGAGATCGGCGAGCTCGAGACCAGGATCAGCAAGGCGAAGCTGTCCAAGGAGGCTCGCGAGCGGGCGATGGCGGAGGTCAAGAAGCTCCGCCAGATGAGCCCGATGTCGGCCGAGGCCACGGTGGTGCGCAACTATCTCGACTGGCTGCTCGGCATCCCGTGGGGCCGGCGCAGCAAGATCAAGCGCGACCTGCCCTTTGCCGAGAGCGTGCTCAATGCCGACCATTACGGCCTGGAGAAGGTCAAGGAGCGGATCGTCGAATATCTCGCGGTGCAGAGCCGGACCAACAAGCTGCGAGGGCCAATTCTTTGCCTGGTCGGCCCTCCCGGCGTCGGCAAGACCTCGCTCGGCAAGTCGATCGCCAAGGCAACGGGGCGCGAATTCGTGCGGATGTCGCTCGGCGGCGTGCGCGACGAAGCGGAGATCCGCGGCCATCGCCGCACCTATATCGGCTCGATGCCCGGCAAGGTGATCCAGTCGATGCGCAAGGCCAAGAAGTCGAACCCGCTGTTCCTGCTCGACGAGATCGACAAGATGGGCATGGACTTCCGCGGCGATCCGTCATCGGCGCTGCTGGAAGTGCTTGATCCCGAGCAGAACTCGACCTTCATGGATCATTATCTCGAGGTCGAGTACGACCTGTCGGATGTGATGTTCGTGACCACCGCGAACACGCTCAACATCCCGCCGGCGCTGCTCGATCGGATGGAGACCATCCGCATCGCCGGCTACACCGAGGACGAGAAGCTCGAGATTGCCAAGACCCATCTCATCCCCAAGGCGATCGAGCATCATGGGCTCGATTCCAAGGAGATCGAGATCACCGAAGATGCGGTTCTCGAGCTGATCCGCCGCTATACCCGCGAGGCCGGGGTGCGCAATCTCGAACGGGAGCTGAACTCGCTGTCGCGCAAGGCGGTGAAGAAGCTGATGCTGTCACAGGGCAGGAAGAAGAAGGTCAAGATCACCGCCGAAAAGGTGCCCGATTATCTCGGGGTGCCGAAATTCCGTTACGGCATGGCCGAGCTCGAGGACCGCGTCGGCGTGGTCACCGGCCTCGCCTGGACCGAGGTGGGCGGCGAGCTCCTGACCGTCGAGGCGCTGATGATGCCGGGCAAGGGCAAGATCACCGTGACCGGCAATCTGCGCGACGTCATGAAGGAGTCGATCTCGGCGGCGGCCTCCTATGTCCGCTCGCGGGCCATCGACTTCGGCATCAAGCCGCCGCATTTCGAGAAGCGGGACATCCACGTCCATGTGCCGGAGGGGGCGACCCCGAAGGACGGCCCGTCGGCCGGCATTGCCATGGTCACGGCGATCGTCTCGGTGATGACCGGGATCACGGTCCGCAAGGACGTCGCCATGACCGGCGAGATCACCTTGCGCGGCAGGGTGCTGCCGATCGGCGGCCTCAAGGAGAAGCTCCTGGCGGCGCTGCGCGGCGGCATCAAGAAGGTGCTGATCCCCGAGGAGAATGCCAAGGACCTGGCGGAAATCCCCGACAATGTGAAGAGCGGTCTCGAGATCGTGCCGGTGGCGCGGATGGACGAGGCGCTGACCCATGTGCTGCTGCGCATGCCGGAGCCCATCGAATGGGACGAGGCGGCGGAGGAAGCCGCCCGGTCGGCTACCCCCAAGCCGGAGGGCGAGCAGGTGACGGCCCACTAAAGGGGCTGGATTTCAATAGCTTGGCGTGCTACGTTCACGTAATCGGTGGGTATCCTGCGATGGCGGGATACCCGCTTTTTGTTGACGGCGCGGAACAAGCGGTTGAAATCTCACGTGTTTGCGTCCAGTTTCGCGCGGGGGCTGGTTTCCCGCGGAAATCGGGCACTTTCAGCCTTGGGCGCGGTGGCGTGTCACCAATATCGAGGTAACCGAAAGGATCCTAACCCATGAACAAGAATGAGCTGATCGCGCGTGTCGCGGAGGATGCGAAGCTGTCGAAGGGCGAGGCCGGCGAAGCGGTTGAGGCGACGCTCGAGAACATCTCCAAGGCGCTGCAGCAAGGCGAAGAAGTCCGGATCGTGGGTTTCGGCACTTTCATGGTCTCCAAGCGCAAGGCATCGGCGGGTCGTGATCCCCGCACCGGCGAGCCGATCCAGATCGCCGAATCGAAGAATCCCAAGTTCAAGGCCGGCAAGGGTCTCAAGGACGCGGTCAACAATGCCGCCAACAACAACTGACCAAGGGTTGGCGAGAATTGGTTGGCCAGACTTGGCTGGCCAGATTTCGGGGGGCGGTTAGCTCAGCTGGTAGAGCGCTTCGTTTACACCGAAGAAGTCGGGAGTTCGACCCTCTCACCGCCCACCAGCAAGCTTTAGGCAGTCGGCAGTAGGCAGTTGGCAGTAGGGGCTCCACTCACTGCCGACTGCCGATTGCCGACTGCCTCTTTTCCCCAGCACCACCTCACCTTCCTTGACAGCCTTGGCCCCATTGCCCTATGCCACCGCGACCGCTGCCGCGAAGGGTGAATGCGGCGCGCTTCGCTTGCGGGTGTAGCTCAGTTGGTTAGAGCGCCGGCCTGTCACGCCGGAGGTCGCGGGTTCGAGCCCCGTCACTCGCGCCATGTCTCGGCGGTCGCGATGGCGCGCCAGCGCTGATGAGGTTCGGCCCGCAAAGCCCCCGCAACCCATGTCCGTCAGCATTCTCCTCGAAATCTGCCTGGTCCTCGCCCTCATTCTGGCCAATGGCGCCCTGGCGCTCTCCGAGCTCGCCATCGTGTCCTCCCGTCCGTCGCGGCTGAAGACCCTGGTCGACCGCCAGATTCCGGGTGCCGAGGCGGCGCTCGCGCTCGCCGCCGAGCCCGGCCGCTTCCTGTCCGCCGTCCAGGTCGGGATCAGCCTGGTCGGCGTGCTGTCGGGGGCCATTTCCGGCGCCGTGCTGGGCGACCGGGTGGCGGCGCTGCTGGTCACCGCCGGGATGAGCGCGGATGTCGCCGAGCCGCTGGCTTTTAGCCTGGTTGTCGCGGTGATCACCTATGTATCGCTGATCATCGGCGAGCTCGTGCCCAAGCAGATCGCGCTGCGCGACCCGGAAGCGATCGCCAGCCGGGTGGCCCCCGCGATGAAGATCCTGGCCGAGGTCGCCGGACCGGTGGTGACGCTGCTCGACCTGTCGGGGCGCAGCGTGATGCGCCTGCTCGGCTTCGGCCAGCCGGCGAGCAGTCTGGTCACCGAGGAGGAGATCAGGAGCCTGGTGGCCGAAGCCGAGAGCGCCGGCGTCCTCGAGCCGGAGGAGCATCGGATGATCACCGGCGTGCTCCGGCTGGCCGACCGCTCGGTCGCCGCCGTGATGACGCCGCGTCATGAAACCGAGATGGTCGACGTCGGAAAATCCGACCGCGAGATCCGCAAGCGCCTGCGCCAATGCGTCCATTCCCGGGTGGTTGCCTATGAGAGAAGCCCCGAGGATATCGTGGGCGTCATCCAGGCCAAGGACGTCGCCGATGCGCTGCTGCGCCGCGAGCGCTTCACCATGCGCTCGCTGGTCAAGCAGGCGCCGATCATCCCGGACACGATGGATGCGCTCGACGTGGTCGACGTCATGAAGAACTCGACCATCCATATCGGCCTGGTCCATGACGAATATGGCCATTTCCTGGGTGTCGTTACGTCTGCGGACATCTTGGAGACCATCGTCGGCACCTTCGAGACCGAGGAGGGCCCGGTCGAGCCGGCGGTTGCACGGCGGGCCGACGGCTCCTATCTCATCTCCGGGACCATGCCGGCAGACGAGTTCTCCGAGCTGCTCGGCATCGAGCTTCCCGACCGCCGCAGCTTCTCGACCGTCGCCGGGCTGGTGCTGGAGCATCTCGGACGCATCCCGCAAACCGGCGAGCTGTTCGAGCTCCAGGGCTGGCAGATCGAGGTGGTCGACCTCGATGGCCGGAGGGTCGACAAGATCCTGGCGAAGCGGGTGCGCCCGACCCACCGCGCCCTCGGCAGCCGGCGGTAGCGGGGGGAGAAGGGGGTGATGAGGGGGTTCCCTATTGCCTGGCCGGCGGGGTTGAGCTACGACCTCGCCGGAATCCCGGCAGTTTCATGGCAGTTGAGCAAGGAAGGCCGATGCCACCGATGCAGGATCTTCTCCGCGATTATCTGCCGATCGTCATCTTCATGGCCATCGCGGCAGGGTTGGCGATCGCGCTGATGGCGTCGGCCTTCATCATCGCGGTCCGCAACCCCGATCCGGAAAAGCTGTCGGCCTATGAATGCGGCTTCAACCCGTTCGACGATGCGCGAATGAAGTTCGACGTCCGCTTCTATCTGGTGTCGCTGCTCTTCATCATCTTCGATCTCGAGGTCGCCTTCCTGTTTCCCTGGGCGATCACCCTCAAAGAGATCGGCGCCTTCGGCTTCTGGTCGATGATGGCGTTTCTCAGCGTGCTGACCGTCGGCTTCATCTATGAATGGCGCAAGGGAGCGCTGGAATGGGATTGATCGCCGCCCAGACGTCCGATCTCAAGCTCATCAATGCCGAGCTCGCCGACAAGGGCTTTCTCGTCACGGCATCGGACGATCTCATCAACTGGGCGCGCACCGGCTCGCTGATGTGGATGACCTTCGGCCTCGCCTGCTGCGCCATCGAGATGATGCAGGCCTCGATGCCGCGCTGGGATCTCGAGCGCTTCGGCTTTGCGCCGCGCGGCTCGCCGCGACAATCGGATGTGATGATCGTCGCCGGCACGCTCACCAACAAGATGGCGCCGGCGCTCCGCAAGGTCTATGACCAGATGCCGGAGCCGCGTTACGTCATCTCCATGGGCTCCTGCGCCAATGGCGGGGGCTATTACCACTATTCCTATGCCGTGGTTCGCGGCTGCGACCGCATCGTTCCCGTCGACATTTACGTGCCAGGCTGCCCGCCGACCGCGGAGGCCCTGGTCTATGGCGTGATGCAGCTGCAGAAGAAGATCCGCCGGACCGGCACGATCGAGCGCTGATGTCATGAGCGAACGCCTGTACGAGCTTGCCGACCATATCGCGCAAGGGCTTCCCGACGCGAAGCTCGATTCATCGGTCGCCTTTGGCGAGCTGACAGTCGTCTGCAAGGCCGACGATCTGCTGGCGCTGCTGGGCTTCCTGCGCGACGACCCGCAATGCCGCTTCGTCTGCCTCATCGACATATGCGGCGTCGACTATCCCTCTCGCCCCAGGCGCTTCGAGATCGTCTATCATCTGCTGAGCCCCTACCGCAACGCGCGGATCCGGGTGAAGCTTGCGACCAGCGGCGAGGAGCCGGTGCCGAGCGCGGTGGCGATCTTCCCGGCCGCCAACTGGTTCGAGCGCGAGGCCTTCGATCTCTACGGCGTGCTGTTCTCGGGCCACCCCGATCTCCGCCGCATCCTCACCGATTACGGTTTCTCCGGCTATCCCATGCGCAAGGACTTCCCGCTGACCGGCGAGGTCGAGGTGCGCTGGGACGAGGAGGCAAAGCGGGTGGTCTATGAGCCGGTGAAGCTGGTGCAGGAATATCGTCATTTCGATGCGCTATCCCCGTGGGAGGGGACGGACTATGTGCTGCCGGGGGATGAGAAGAAGACGTGAGTAGTGAGTAGGCAAATAGGCAGTAGGCAAGTAGGCAGTAGGCAATAGATGCGGGAATCGGGGACATGGCCGGGGGCGGCGTCAGTTCGTATCGGGACTTGAAGGTTTGGCAGGAAGCAATGGTTTTGGCAGTGCAGGCGTACGGCATTACAGCTGCTTTTCCCCGGGAAGAGGTCTTCGGTATGACCTCGCAGATCCGACGCGCGGCCACGTCGGTTGCTACCAACATTGCTGAAGGCTATGGCCGGAACAGTACGGGCTCCTACGTTCATTTCTTGAAGGTTTCTCAGCGGTCCCTCAAAGAACTCGAGACGCTTCTGTTGATCTGTGATCGCGTGTCTCTTGCTCCGTCGAGGGATGTCGCGCAGCTGCTCTTCCTGTGCGATGAGCTGGGCAAGATGTTGCGGTCGCTCATTCGCTCAATCATGCGAGGTGGTGACAATGACTGAGCTGCCTATTGCCTACTGCCTACTGCCTTTCTCTCTGACATATGTCGCGTTGCTCCGTGATGACTGAACAAACCCTCCGCAACTTCACCATCAACTTCGGCCCGCAGCATCCGGCGGCGCATGGCGTGCTGCGCCTGGTGCTCGAGCTCGATGGCGAGGTGGTGACCCGCGTCGATCCGCATATCGGGCTGCTCCATCGCGGCACCGAGAAGCTGATCGAGCACAAGACCTATCTCCAGGCGATTCCCTATTTCGACCGGCTCGACTATGTCGCGCCGATGAATCAGGAGCATGGCTTCGCGCTGGCGGTCGAGCGCCTGCTCGGCCTCGAGGTGCCGCGGCGCGGCCAGCTCATCCGGGTGCTCTATTGCGAGATCGGGCGGCTTCTGTCGCATCTCCTCAACGTCACCACCCAGGCCATGGATGTCGGTGCGCTGACGCCGCCGCTATGGGGCTTCGAGGAGCGCGAGAAGCTCATGGAGTTCTACGAGCGCGCCTCGGGCTCGCGCATGCATGCCGCCTATTTCCGCCCTGGCGGGGTGCACCAGGACCTGCCGCCCGAGCTCATCGACGACATTTGGGGTTTTTGCGCGCATCACCCCAAGGTGCTCGACGACATCGAGGGGCTGCTCACCGAGAACCGCATCTTCAAGCAGCGCAATGTCGATATCGGCGTCATTTCGCTGGAGGAGGCCTTTGCCTGGGGCTTCTCGGGCGTCATGGTGCGGGGCTCGGGTGCCGCCTGGGACCTCCGCAAGGCGCAGCCCTATGAGTGCTACGACGAGCTCGACTTCGATATCCCGATCGGCAAGAACGGCGATTGCTACGACCGCTATCTGATCCGCATGGAGGAGATGCGCCAGTCGGTCAGGATCATGATCCAGTGCCTGGAGCGGCTGGCCTCGGCGGAAGGGCAGGGGCCGGCCTCGGCCGAGGACGGCAAGGTGGTGCCGCCCAGGCGCGAGGAGATGAAGCGCTCGATGGAGGCGCTCATCCACCATTTCAAGCTCTATACGGAGGGCTACCGGGTGCCCGAAGGCGAGGTCTATGCCGCGGTCGAGGCGCCCAAGGGCGAGTTCGGCGTCTATCTCGTGTCGGACGGTACCAACAAGCCCTATCGCTGCAAGATCCGCGCGCCGAGCTTCCCGCATCTGCAGGCCATGGACTTCCTGTGCCGCGGCCACATGCTGGCCGATGTCTCGGCGGTGATCGGCTCCATCGATATTGTTTTCGGCGAGGTCGACCGATGAGCGTGCGCCGTCTCGATCCCGTCCAGCCCGATCGCTTTGCTTTCACGCCGGAGAATCTGCGCTGGGCCGAGGAGATCATGAGCCACTATCCCCCAGGCAAGCAGGCCTCGGCGGTGCTGCTGCTGCTGTGGCGCGCCCAGGAGCAGGAAGGCTGGCTCACCCGCCCGGCCATCGAATATGTCGCGAAGCTGTTGGAGATGGCCTATATCCGGGTCTATGAGGTGGCCACCTTCTACACCATGTTCCAGCTGTCGCCGGTCGGCCGGCGGGCTCATTTCCTGGTCTGCGGGACGACGCCCTGCATGCTGCGCGGGGCGGAGGAGCTGATCGCCGTCTGCCGGCGCCGCATCGCCCCCGATCCCCACCAGCTTTCGGTCGATGGCGATTTCTCCTGGGAGGAGGCGGAGTGCCTCGGCGCCTGTGTCAACGCGCCGATGGTGCAGGTCGGTGGCGACACCTATGAGGATCTCAGCCCGTCGCGGCTGGAGCAGATCATCGAGATGATTGCCCGCGGCGAGCGGCCAACCCCTGGACCGCAGAACGGCCGGCAGTTCGCGGCGCCGGAAGGCGGCCCGACCACGCTGCTGAAGCCTTCGGAGACGCCGTGATGCTCGACGACAAGGACCGCATCTTCACCAATCTCTACGGGCTCCATGATTGGCGCCTCAAGGCGGCGATGCGGCGCGGCGCCTGGGACGGCACGGCGGCGCTCATCGCCATGGGCCGGCCGGCGCTGATCGAGCAGGTCAAGGCGAGCGGGCTGCGCGGCCGCGGCGGCGCCGGCTTCCCGACCGGCCTCAAATGGTCGTTCATGCCGAAGGAGATCGGCGAGCGGCCGCATTATCTGGTGGTCAATGCCGACGAGTCGGAGCCCGGGACCTGCAAGGACCGCGAGATCATGCGCCATGATCCGCATCTGCTTGTCGAGGGCTGCCTCGTCGCCGGTGCCGCCATGGGCTGCCATGTCGGCTACATCTATGTCCGCGGCGAGTTCATCCGCGAGCGCGAGGTGCTCGAGGCGGCGATCGCGGAAGCACGCGATGCCCGGCTGATCGGCCGCAACAACAGCAATGGCTGGGACTTCGACCTCTACGTCCATCACGGCGCCGGCGCCTATATTTGCGGCGAGGAGACGGCGATGCTCGAGAGCCTCGAGGGCAAGAAGGGCGAGCCGCGGATGAAGCCGCCCTTTCCGGCCAATGTCGGCCTCTATGGCGCGCCCACCACCATCAACAATGTCGAATCGATCGCCGTCGTGCCGACCATCCTGCGGCGCGGGGCGGCGTGGTTCGCCAGCATCGGGCGGCCGAACAATGTCGGCACCAAGCTGTTCTGCATCTCGGGCCATGTGAACCGGCCGTGCACCGTCGAGGAGGCGATGGGCATCACCTTCCGCGAGCTGGTCGAGACCCATTGCGGCGGGGTGCGCGGCGGCTTCGACAATCTCCTGGCGGTGATCCCGGGCGGCTCGTCGGTGCCGTGCGTCCCGGCGCATGAGATCATCGACTGCCCGCTCGATTTCGACTCGCTGCGCAACCTCAAATCCGGGCTCGGCACCGCGGCGGTGATCGTCATGGACAAGTCGACGGACATCATCCGCGCCATCGCCCGGCTCGCCCGCTTCTACCAGCATGAATCCTGCGGCCAGTGCACGCCCTGCCGCGAGGGTACGGGGTGGATGTGGCGGGTCCTGACCCGGATGGCGGATGGTCGCGCCGAGAAGCGCGAGATCGACATGCTGCTCGACGTGTCCTATCAGATCGAGGGCCACACCATCTGTGCCCTGGGCGATGCCGCTGCCTGGCCGGTGCAGGGCCTGATCCGGCATTTCCGTCACGTGATCGAAGAGCGGATCGACCGCTACAGCGCCGATGCCGACCGGCATGGCGCGGTGGCGGCCAAAGCCGCCGAATGAAGGAGGAGTCCGAGAAGAAAACCGTGGAGACACCGTCATGAATCTGGGGTTTGGGAACCCGCTGCCGCTCATCTTCGCCCGCATGGTCATCCAGTCGGGCACCGCTGCCGCTGCCTGGTCGGGCATGTGGTACGGGCTCGCCATGGGCGCGATGAATGCCGCGACACGCAATGCCGTTCAGCCGGCCGATGAACAGGCGCCGGAGCCCGAGATGGCAAAGCCGGCGCCGCCGATCACGCTTGCACGGTCAGCCAAGGCGACCGGCCGCAAGAGCGGTTCGACACGCCGGTAAGGGGAGGGCGGGAAGCCGGTGCTCGAATGGCTGAAGCGGAAATGGCGCGGCTCAACCGCCACGGTCACGCCCGAGCAGCGCGACCAGCGGGCGGCGCTCGACGACTATTGCCGCTTCATCGCCGGCCGCCCGTCGCTGGTTGCCGCGGAGAAGGAGCTGCCGCATCCCAAGCCCATGCTGGTCGAGAGGCTGCGCAAGGAAGTCTGGGAGGCGCTCAACGAGCGGGACTTCAAGCGCTATGACCGGCTGAAGGACGCCTGGATCATGCTGTGCAATTTCCAGGATGCGGATGATTGCCGGTCGCGCGGCCAGGCGCCCGAGACGGTGATGATCAGCGAGGTCCGCCTGCTGCTCACCGAGCTCGACGACATGGCCGCCAGACTCGGCCCGCCCAAGGCGCAAGGATAACGAGAACCATGCCGAAGCTTCTCATCGATGGCGTCGAGATCGAGGTCGAGAACGGCCTGACGCTGATTCAGGCCTGCGAGCTGGCCGGCGCCGAGATCCCGCGCTTCTGCTATCATGAGCGGCTGTCGATCGCCGGCAACTGCCGCATGTGCCTTGTCGAGGTCAAGGGCATGCCGAAGCCGCAGGCGTCCTGCGCGCTGTCGGTCAACGATCTGCGCCCCGGCCCCAATGGCGAGCTGCCCGAAGTGTTCACCCGCTCGAAGATGGTGAAGAAGGCACGCGAGGGGGTGATGGAGTTCCTGCTCATCAACCACCCGCTCGACTGCCCGATCTGCGATCAGGGCGGCGAATGCGATCTCCAGGACCAGGCGATGGCCTATGGCATCGACCGCAACCGCTTCGTGGAGAACAAGCGGGCGGTCGAGGACAAATATATCGGGCCGCTGGTCAAGACCTCGATGAACCGCTGCATCCACTGCACGCGCTGCGTCCGCTTCACCGCCGAGGTCGGCGGCACGGAAGAGCTCGGCGCCATCGGCCGCGGCGAGGACATGGAGATCACCACCTATCTCGAGCGCGCCATGACCTCCGAGCTTCAGGGCAATATCATCGACCTCTGCCCGGTCGGCGCGCTGACGTCACGACCCTACGAGTTCCGCGGGCGCCCCTGGGAGCTGCGCAAGATCGAATCGATCGACGTGATGGACGCGGTCGGCTCCAACATCCGCCTCGATGCGCGCGGTCGCGAGGTGATGCGGATCCTGCCGCGCACCCATGAGGACGTGAACGAGGAGTGGATCTCCGACAAGACCCGCTTCGTCTGGGACGGGCTGAAGGCACAGCGCCTCGACCGGCCCTATATCCGTGACGGTGGCCGGCTGCGCCCGGCCAGCTGGACGGAGGCGCTGACGCTGGCCGCCGAGCGGATCAAGGCGACCGCGCCGTCGCGCATGGCAGCGCTGATCGGCGATCTCGCCGCGGTCGAGGAGGTGTTCGCGCTCAAGCTTCTGATGGAGCGGCTGGACGTGCCCCATATCGATTGCCGCGAGCCGCATTCGCCGCTCGGCAGCCACGGCGGTCGTGCCGGCTACCTGTTCAACACGAGCATTGCCGGCATCGACCGTGCCGATGCCATCCTCATCATCGGCGCCAATCCGCGGCGCGAGGCGAGCGTGCTCAATGTCCGCATCCGCCGCGCCTTCCGGGCCCGCGGCGTCCCGATCGGGGTGATCGGCGAGGGGGCCGACCTCACCTATCCTTATGCCCATCTCGGGCATGGGGCCGACACGCTGGCGGAGCTGCAGGCCGGGCGTCTGCCATTCATCGAGGCGCTGCGCAAGGCCGAGCGGCCGCTCATCATCGTCGGGCCCGGCGCTTATGCGCAGGCCCATGGCAGTGCCGTGCTCGGCGCTGCGGCACGGCTCGCGCTCGATGTCGGCGCGGTCAAGGAGGGTTGGAACGGCTTCTCGGTGCTGCATGTCGCGGCCGGCCGGGTCGGCGCTCTCGAGCTCTGTGCCCTGCCGCAGAATGGCGGGCGCGACACCGCCGGCATTCTCGAGGGCACCCGTGCCGGCGAGATCGAGCTCGTTTATCTGCTCGGCGCCGACGAGATCGACATGGCGGCGCTCGGCAAGGCCTTCGTCATCTATCAGGGCACCCATGGCGATGCCGGCGCACACCGTGCCGACATCATCTTCCCCGGGGCCGCCTATAGCGAGAAATCCTCGACCTTCCTCAACACCGAAGGGCGGCCGCAGCTGACGCGGCGGGCCCTCTTCCCGCCCGGCGAGGCGCGCGACGACTGGGCGATCCTGCGCGCCCTGTCGGAACGGCTGGGCGCCACTTTGCCCTTCGACACGCTCGATGCGTTGCGGGCGACGCTGTACGACAGGCTGCCGCATCTGGCGCTCACCGACGACATCACGCCGGCCGATCCGGCGTCGCTCGGCGAGCTCGCGGCCGCCGGCGGAGCGCTCCGCCATGGCGCCTTCCGCAGCCCGATCAAGGATTACTACTTCACCAACCCGATCGCGCGTGCCTCGCGGATCATGGCCGAATGCTCCAAGCTGCGCCGCGAGCGCCGGCTGGAAGCGGCGGAGTAGGGCGGATGAAGAGAAGTCGCTGCCGTAATTTTCCACCTTCTCCCCGCTTCGCGGGGAGTCGGGAAAGTTCAGGCAAGGTCTGGATCAGAAATGACTGAGCTTCTCACCACGGTCGCCTTCATCGTCATTCAATCGGTGGCGCTGCTCGTCTCGCTTTTGATCATCGTTGCCTATCTGATCTATGCCGATCGCAAGATCTGGGCGGCGGTGCAGATGCGGCGCGGTCCCAATGTGGTCGGCCCGTTCGGCCTGCTGCAGTCCTTCGCCGATCTTCTGAAATTCGTGTTCAAGGAAGTCGTGATTCCGGACGGTGCCAACAAGGGCGTGTTCGTCATCGCGCCGCTCGTCACCTCGGTTCTGGCGCTGGCCGCCTGGGCGGTGATCCCGGTCGACCAGGGCTGGGCGGTGGCCAACATCAATGTCGGGGTCCTCTATCTCTTCGCCATCTCCTCGCTCGGCGTCTATGGCGTGATCATGGGCGGCTGGGCCTCGAACTCGAAATATCCGTTCCTCGCGGCGCTGCGCTCGGCGGCACAGATGGTGTCCTACGAGGTGTCGATCGGCTTCGTCATCATCACCGTGCTGCTGTGCGCCGGCTCGCTCAACCTTCAGGAGATCGTGCTCGCCCAGCGGGTCGGGCTTGGCACGAGGCTCGGCCTCCCCGGCTCCTTCCTCGACTGGTACTGGCTGCCGCTGCTGCCGATGTGCGTGGTGTTCTTCGTGTCGGCGCTGGCCGAGACCAACCGCCCGCCCTTCGACCTGGTGGAGGCCGAAAGCGAGCTGGTGGCCGGCTTCATGGTGGAATATTCCTCCACCCCCTACATGCTGTTCATGCTTGGCGAGTATGTGGCGATCGCCACCATGTGCGCCATGACGACGGTGCTGTTCCTCGGCGGCTGGCTGCCGCCGATCGACATCCCGCCGTTCAACTGGATTCCGGGGGTCATCTGGTTCCTGGCCAAGCTGTGCTTCGTCTTCTTCATGTTTGCCATGGTCAAGGCGTTCGTTCCGCGCTACCGCTATGACCAGCTGATGCGGCTCGGCTGGAAGGTGTTCCTGCCGCTGTCGCTGTTCTGGGTGGTGCTCACGGCGGGCGTGCTGGTGAGCTTCGGATGGGCCCCGTGAGGAGGTCGGCGAATGAGCGATGCGGCGCTCCGGCTGCTTGCAGCCTTCATGATGCTGATCATCGGCTTCGCGATCTATGTGCTCACCGATCGCGTGGCCTATCGACCACTGCGGCAGCGTTACGAGCGGCGCAAGGCAATGGGCCGGCGCGGCGTCGAGCCCAATGTGGTGATGGCGTTCATGCGGATCGGGCTGTTCATCGGCCTGCCGGCGCTCGGCTTCCTCATCGGCCCGCCGCTCCTGCGGCTGTGGCTCGCCTGAGGGTGAGGATGATCCCATGAGGCTCGCCCGCACGGCCCGCGCGCTGTTCCTGACCGAGTTCATCTCGGCCTTCTTCCTGTCGCTGCGCTACATGTTCTCGCCCAAGGCCACGGTCGACTATCCATTCGAGAAGGGGGCGCTGTCGCCGCGCTTCCGCGGCGAGCATGCGCTGCGCCGCTACCCCAATGGCGAGGAGCGATGCATCGCCTGCAAGCTGTGCGAGGCGATCTGCCCGGCCCAGGCCATCACCATCGAGGCGGGGCCGCGGCGCAACGACGGCACCCGCCGCACCACCCGCTACGACATCGACATGGTGAAGTGCATCTATTGCGGCTTCTGCCAGGAGTCCTGCCCGGTCGATGCCATCGTCGAGGGGCCTAATTACGAGTTCGCGACCGAGACGCGCGAGGAGCTGCTCTACGACAAGGCGAAGCTCCTCGACAACGGCGACCGCTGGGAACGCGAGCTCGCCCGCAACATCGCGCTCGATGCGCCCTATCGCTGACGGGAGGCGGACCTTACCCCCATGGCAGCCGCGTTCTTCTTCTATCTCTTCTCGGCCATCGCCATCGCCTCGGCGGTGATGGTGATCGCCGCCCGCAACCCGGTCCACTCGGTGCTGTTCCTGATCCTCGCCTTCTTCAATGGGGCGGGGCTCTTCGTGCTGCTCGGCGCCGAGTTCCTGGCGATGATCCTGGTGGTGGTCTATGTCGGGGCGGTGGCGGTGCTGTTCCTGTTCGTGGTGATGATGCTCGATGTCGATTTCGTCGAGCTGCGCCAGGGCATGCTGAACTACCTGCCGGTCGGCGCCACCATCGGGCTGATCCTGCTCGGCGAGCTCGGGCTCGTGGTCGGCGCCTGGACGCTGTCGCCGGAGCTCCTCAAAGTGGTCGCCGCGCCGGTGCCGGCGCCAGGGACGCTGTCCAACACCGAGGCGATCGGCCTTCTGCTCTATACCCGCTATCTGTTCTATTTCCAGGCCGCCGGCCTCATCCTCCTCATCGCCATGGTCGGCGCCATCGTGCTGACGCTGCGCCACAAGGCCGGCGTGAGGCGGCAGAGCGTCGCCCAACAGGTGGCACGCGATCCGGCGAGCGCCATCGAGGTCCACCATGTCACGCCAGGGCAGGGGATCTGACGATGACGATCACGCTCGGTCACTATCTCACCGTCGCCGCCATCCTGTTTACCATCGGGATCTTCGGCATCTTCCTCAACCGCAAGAACGTCATCGTCATTCTGATGTCGATCGAGCTGATGCTGCTCGCGGTCAACATCAACCTTGTCGCCTTCTCGGCATTTCTCGGCGATCTCGTCGGGCAGGTGTTCGCGTTGCTGGTGCTGACGGTCGCGGCCGCCGAAGCGGCGATCGGGCTCGCCATCCTCGTCACCTATCACCGCAACCGCGGCACCATCGCGGTCGAGGACATCAATCTGATGAAAGGCTGATCTTCCAGCATGAACAGCGTCTTCATCCTCATCGTCTTCCTGCCGCTCGTCGGCTCGCTGATCGCCGGCTTGTTCGGCACCGCGGCATTCCGGCGCATCAGCATCGACGGCACGCCCGATGGTCATGATGCGACGGGAGCTCACCAGCCGGTCGCGAGCCATGACGACAGCCATGGCGGCGAGGTGCACGGCACCGGCTCGACATTCCCGCAATATCTGACCTCGGGATTTCTGGTCATCGCGGCGCTCCTCTCCTGGTACGCCTTTTTCGACGTCGCCTATGGCGAGCACACCTACAAGGTGGAGCTCATGCGCTGGGTCCATTCCGGCGGGCTGGCGGCGGATTGGACGCTCAGGGTCGACACCCTGACCGCGGTGATGTTCGTGGTGGTGACCACGGTGTCGTCGCTCGTCCATATCTATTCGATCGGCTATATGAGCCACGATCCGCATCAGGCGCGGTTCTTCAGCTTCCTGTCGCTCTTCACCTTCGCGATGCTGATGCTGGTCAGCGCCGACAATCTGCTGCAGCTGTTCTTCGGCTGGGAAGGTGTCGGCCTCGCCTCGTATCTGCTCATCGGATTCTGGTTCGACCGGCCGTCGGCCAATGCCGCGGCGATCAAGGCCTTCATCGTCAACCGGATCGGCGATTTCGGCTTCGCGCTCGGGATCTTCGCCACCTACAAGCTGTTCGGCTCGATCGAGCTCGACACGCTGTTCTCGGCGGCGCCCGAGCAGGTCGGCAAGACCATCTTCTTCCTCGGCGGCCATCACGATGCGATGACCGTGATCTGCCTGCTGCTGTTCATGGGGGCGATGGGCAAGTCGGCGCAGTTCCTGCTGCACACCTGGCTGCCCGACGCCATGGAAGGGCCGACCCCGGTGTCGGCGCTGATCCATGCCGCGACCATGGTGACGGCCGGGGTATTCCTGGTGGCGCGCATGTCGCCGTTCTTCGAACTCGCTCCCGATGCGCGCATGGCGGTGCTGCTGATCGGCTCGGTGACGGCATTCTTCGCCGGCACCGTCGGGCTGGTGCAGAACGACATCAAGCGCGTCATCGCCTATTCGACCTGCGCGCAGCTCGGCTACATGTTCGCAGCGCTCGGCGTTGGCGCCTATGGCATCGGCATGTTCCACCTGTTCACCCATGGCTTCTTCAAGGCGCTGCTGTTCCTGGGCTCCGGCTCGGTGATCCATGCGCTCAATGGCGAGCAGGACATGCGGCGGATGGGCGGCCTCTATCCCAAGCTCAAGCTCACCTGGGCGATGATGCTGATCGGAACGCTGGCGCTATGCGGCTTTCCGCTCACCGCCGGCTATTATTCCAAGGACGCGATCATCGAGGCGGTGTCGAGCGCGCAAGGCCATGTGGCGATCGCGTCCTTGTGCGTGACGCTGCTGATCGTCGCGGCCTTGTTCACCGCGTTCTACTCCTGGCGGCTGATGTTCATGACCTTCCACGGCAGCCCGCGCGCCACGCCCGAGGCGATGAGCCACGCCCATGAGAGCCCGCCGGTCATGATGGTGCCGCTCTATCTTCTCGCCGCCGGCTCGCTGTTTGCGGGGCTTCTGTTCGCCGGCTCGTTCATCGGCGAGGAGGAGGGGTTGTTCTGGGGGACGTCGCTCTATCGCAGCGGGGACAACAACATCCTGGCCGAGATGCATCATGTCAGCGCCTATATCGTCGCGGCGCCGATGGTCATGCTGGCGGTCGGCTTCGCGCTCGCCTGGCTTTTCTACATCCGCGATCCGGCCATCCCGAGGCGGCTGGCCGAGCGCCACGAGCCGCTCTACCGCTTCCTGCTCAACGCCTGGTATTTCGATGCGATCTATGACGCGCTGCTCGTCCGCCCGACCTTGTGGCTCGGCCGCGCCCTGTGGAAATATGGCGACGGCCGATTGATCGACGGCGTCGGCCCGGACGGCGTGTCGGCCCGGGTGATCGACGTCACCCAGCGGGTGATCAGGCTGCAGACCGGCTATCTCTACCACTACGCCTTCGCCATGCTGATCGGGGTCGCCGCCCTCGTGACCTATTATACATTCACGGGGGTGCATTGATGTCGACCTGGCCGATCCTTACCGCCATCACCTTCCTGCCGCTGGTCGGTGCGCTGTTCATCCTGGTGGTGCGCGGCGACGATCAGGTGGCGGTGCGCAACATGCGCTGGACGGCGCTGTTCACCACCCTTATCACCTTCCTGCTCAGCCTGATCCTGTGGGCCGATTTCGACCCGGCCAACAAGGGCTTCCAGTTCGTCGAGCAATATCCCTGGCTCGGCGGCGCCATGACCTATCACATGGGGGTCGACGGCATCTCGCTGCCCTTCGTGCTGCTGACCGCCTTCCTGATGCCGATCTCGATTTTCGCGAGCTTCCGGATCGACCGGCGGGTCAAGGAATATATGATCGCCTTCCTGGTGCTCGAGACCTTGATGATCGGCGTGTTCTGCGCCCTCGACCTCGGCCTGTTCTACCTGTTCTTCGAAGGCGGCCTCATCCCGATGTTCCTGATCATCGGCATCTGGGGCGGTGCGAGCCGGGTCTATGCGAGCTTCAAGTTCTTCCTCTACACGCTGCTCGGCTCGGTGCTGATGCTGCTCGCCATCATGGCGATGTTCTGGCACGCCGGCACCAGCGATATCGCCAGCATCCTGGCGCGCCCGAGCTTCCCGGCCGAGATGCAGACCTGGCTGTGGCTCGCCTTCTTCGCCTCCTTCGCGGTGAAGCTGCCGATGTGGCCGGTCCACACCTGGCTGCCCGATGCCCATGTCGAGGCGCCCACCGCCGGCTCGGTGATCCTGGCCGCCATCCTCCTGAAGATGGGCGGCTATGGCTTCATCCGCTTCTCGCTGCCGATGTTCCCGGTGGCATCGGAGATGTTCGCGCCGCTGGTGTTCACGCTGTCGGTGGTGGCCATCGTCTACACCTCGCTGGTGGCGCTCGCCCAGGAGGACATGAAGAAGCTCATCGCCTATTCCTCGGTCGCCCATATGGGCTTCGTCACCATCGGGATCTTCTCGCTCACCCAGCAGGGGATCGAGGGGGCGATCTTCCAGATGATCTCGCATGGCCTGGTGTCGGGGGCGCTGTTCCTCTGCGTCGGCGTGATCTATGACCGGCTGCACACCCGCGACATCGCCGCCTATGGCGGTCTCGTCCACCGCATGCCGGCATATGCTCTGGTGTTCATGATATTCACCATGGCCAATGTCGGACTCCCCGGGACATCGGGGTTCGTCGGCGAGTTCCTGACGCTGCTCAGCGCCTTCATGGTCAATAGCTGGGTGGCGGTGTTCGCCACGCTCGGCGTCATCCTGTCGGCGGCCTATGCGTTGTGGCTCTATGGCCGGGTGATGTTCGGCCGGCTCACCAAGCCGGCATTGCGCGGCATGCTCGACATCGATCGGCGCGAAGCGGCAACCTTGATGCCGCTCGCGGCGCTCACCGTTCTGTTCGGGGTCTATCCGGCACCGATCATGGATCTCTATGCCGCAACCGTCGGGGGTCTGATGAACCAGCTCACCGCCGGCCTCGCCGTGGTCAATCCGCTGGCCGCGCTCTCGCCCTGAGCCCGGAAGGAGATCGGGAACCTCCATGTCCAGTATCCTCGCTCTCGCCGATGCTCAGGCCGCGCTGCCGGAGATCCTGCTCGTCGTCTCGGCCCTCGTTCTCCTGATGCTCGGCGTCATGCGCGACCGGCGCGAAAGCTTCGATCTCATCTCGATTCTGGCGGTCATCGCGCTGGCCGGCGCGGCCGGGCTGGTGATCCTCGGCGGGCCGGAACGGGCGACCGCCTTCAATGGCAGCCTGGTGGTCGACACCTTCGCGCGGGTCATGAAGGTCATGGTGCTGTTCGCCTCGGCGCTCGCCATCATCATGTCGACCAGCACAATGAAGGCCGAGAAGCTCGACCGTTTCGAATATCCGGTGCTGATCCTGATGGCGACGGTCGGCATGATGGTGATGATCTCGGCCAATGATCTGATTGCGCTCTATATGGGTCTCGAGATGCAGTCGCTGGCGCTCTATGTCGTCGCCGCGATCGATCGCGACAATGTCCGTTCCTCGGAAGCAGGTCTCAAATATTTCGTCCTCGGCGCGCTCTCCTCGGGCATGCTGCTCTATGGCGTGTCGCTGATCTACGGCTTTACCGGCGTCACCGGCTTTGCCGCCCTGGCGGAGCAGATCAAGGCCAATGGCGCCGGCATCGGCCTGATCTTCGGCCTGGTGTTCCTGATCGCCGGGCTTGCCTTCAAGGTGTCGGCGGTGCCGTTCCACATGTGGACGCCCGATGTCTATGAGGGCTCGCCCACGCCGGTCACCAATTTCTTCGCCTCCGCCACCAAAGTGTCGTCCATGGCGCTGTTCGTGCGCGCGATGATCGAGCCGTTCCCGTCGATCGCCGCCGATTGGCAGCAGATCGTGGTGTTCATCTCGATCGCCTCGATGGGGCTTGGGGCCTTTGCGGCGATCGGACAGAACAACATCAAGCGGCTGCTCGCCTATTCGTCGATCGGCAATGTCGGTTATGCCCTGATCGGGCTTGCCTCCGGCAGCCTCGAAGGCGTGCGCGGCGTCGTGCTCTACATGCTCATCTACATGATGATGACGCTCGGCTCCTTCGCCTGCGTCATCGCCATGCGGCGCAATGGCCGTGCGGTCGAGGAGATCGGCGATCTGGCCGGCCTCGCCCGCACCGATCGCGGCCTCGCCTTCGTCCTGGCAATGCTGATGTTCTCGCTCGCCGGAATTCCGCCGCTCGCCGGCTTCTTCGCCAAATATTTCGTGTTCCTGGCGGCCATCAAGGCCAATCTGGTGGCGCTGGCGGTGATCGGCGTGCTGACGAGCGTGGTCGGCGCCTATTATTATCTCAGGATCGTCAAGATCATGTATTTCGACGAGCCGGCGCCGCGTTTCGATCCGGCGCCGCTCGAGATCAATCTGGTGGCGGCGATGATGGGACTGTTCATGCTCGGCTTCGTGTTCATTGCCCAACCGCTGCTCGTCATGGCCCAGGCGGCGGCGCAATCGCTATTCTAGGAACGGCAGCAGTGATCAGGCAGCTCACCCTCGAGGTCGTGGATTCGACGAACAGCGAGGCGGGCCGCCTTTACGCCGCCGGCAATCGCGGGCCGCTATGGATCATGGCCCGCAGCCAGCAGGCCGGGCGCGGCCGGCATGGCCGCGACTGGGCATCGCCGCCGGGCAATCTCCATGCCACGCTGCTGATCACCCTCGCGGTGCCGCTCGCCCATGCGGCGCAGCTGTCCTTCGTCGCCAGCCTCGCCATGCGCGACACGGTGAGCACGCTGCTCGAGCCGGCGCCGCCGGCCATTGGCCTCAAATGGCCGAACGACGTGCTGATCGACGGCCGCAAGATCTCCGGCATCCTGGTCGAGACCCTTCACGTCGCGACCGACGGCAGGGTGGCCATCGCCATTGGTTGCGGCCTCAACATCCTTCAGGCGCCCGCAACCACCCGCATGCCTGCCACCTGCCTCGCCGATCACGGCGCGCCACCCTCCACCGATACCGCGATGGCCGAGCTGATGGCCCGGATGGAGGCGCGGCTTGCGCAATGGCAGTCGGGCCGGGGTTTCGCCGAGACCCGCGACGCCTGGCTCGCGGCGGCCATCGGGGTCGGTCGCGACGTCGCGGTGATGCTCGATGGGCGCACGGTCAGCGGCCGCTTCGAGGGCCTGGGCCGCGATGGCGCGATGATGCTCCGCCTCGCCGACGGCACGCTGCACCAGCTCCATGCCGGCGAGGTGGCGTTTGCTTCGCCAGATCAGGCGCCGGCATGATGGGCACGCCGCGCGGTCCTGCCGAACTCGTGCTGCTGCCGCTGGGCGGCGTCGGCGAGATCGGCATGAACTGCTATCTCTATGGCGTCGGCGACGGTCGGAGCCGCAAGTGGATCATGGTCGATCTCGGCGTCAAATTCGGCGACGATCGCGATCCCGGCATCGATCTCATCCTGCCCGATGCCAGCTTCGCCGAGCAACAGCGCCGCCATCTCCTCGGCATCGTGCTGACCCACGCCCATGAGGATCACATTGGCGCGCTCCCCTGGCTGTGGCGCCGGCTGCAGGCGCCGGTCTATTGCACGCCGTTCACCGCCGCCCTGGTCGAGAACAAGCTCGAGGAGGCGGGGCTCACCGGCCAGCTGCCGCTCAGGGTAGTGCCGATGGGCGCGCGCTGGCAGCTCGGCCCGTTCGATCTCGAATATGTCGCGGTGGCGCACTCAATCCCCGAGCCCAATGCGCTGGTGATCCGCACCGAGGCGGGGACGGCGGTCCATACCGGCGACTGGAAGATCGATCATGCCCCGTCGATCCCGCCCAAGATCGACGAGACGCGGCTGCGCGAGATCGGCGTCGAGGGGGTCGATGCCCTGATCTGCGATTCCACCAATGTGCTGCGACCCGGACGATCGCCGTCGGAGCACCAGATCGGCGATGTGCTTGCCAATATGATCGCCGCCAGCAAGAGCAGGATAGGGGTCACGACCTTCGCCTCGCATGTCGGACGGATCGACACGGTGGCCCGCGCCGCCCGCGCCGAGGGGCGCGAGGTGGTGGTCGCCGGCCGTGCCATGCACCGGGTGATCGATGCGGCACGCAAGGTCGGCCTCCTGACCGAGCACACTTTCCAGGGTGATGACGCCTTCGGCTATCTGCCGCGCGACAAGGTGGTGCTGCTGTGCACCGGCAGCCAGGGGGAGGCGCGCGCGGCGCTGGCGCGGATTGCCGAGGGCAGCCATCCCGAGATCGTGCTGGAGAAGGGCGATCTGGTGATCTTCTCGTCGCGCGCCATCCCGGGCAACGAGAAGGCGATCGCCGCGGTGATCAATGGTCTGGCCGCCCAGGGCGTCGAGGTGGTCACCGCCGATGACGCGCTGGTGCACACTTCGGGCCATCCCCGCCAGGACGAGATCCGCTCGCTCTATGACTGGCTGAAGCCGCGGCTGCTGGTGCCGATGCATGGCGAGATGCGGCACCTGATGCGCCATCTGAGCTTTGCCAAGGAATGCGGGGTGAGCGAGGCGGTGCTGGCGCCCGATGGCCGGATGCTGCGGCTCGCCCCCGGGCCGGCAGAGATCGTCGGCGAGATCGACAGCGGCGTCGTCCATGTCGACGGCCGACTCCTGGTGCCCGGCCGCGAAGGCCCGGCGCGCCATCGCCGCAAGCTCTCCTTCTCCGGCATCGCCGTGGTGTCGGTGGCCATCGACACCAGGGGCGAGATCATCGGCAATCCCGAGCTCGTGCTCGATGGCATTCCCGAGGAGGATATGGAAGGCATCGCCATGCGCGAGCGCCTGCTCGATGCGATCGACCAGGCTCTGGGGGCCATGCCGCGGGCGCGGCGGCGCGACGATGCGGCGGTGCAGGAGCTGCTGCGTGTCGCCGTGCGCAAGGCGGCCGACGTCGCCTGGGGCAAGAAGCCGGTCTGCCATGTGATGATCCACAGGATGTGAAGCGCTGCCATGATCATGCCGCCGTCGCGCACGCTCTATTTCGAGGATCTGTCGATCGGGATGGTCGAGACCTATGCCAAGGTCGTCAAATCGTCGGATGTGATCGGCTTTGCCGAGATCAGCGGCGACCGCAACCCGATCCACCTGTCGGAGCATTTCGCCGCCAAGACTCAGTTCGGCGGTCGGATCGCCCATGGCCTCTACACGGCGAGCCTGATCTCGGCGGTGATCGGCACGCGGCTGCCCGGGCCCGGTGCCGTCTATCTGTCGCAGACGCTCAACTTCAAGGCACCGGTGCGCATCGGCGACACGGTGGTCGCCGCCGTCGAGGTCGCCGAGCTGCTGGCCGAGCGGCTGCGGGTCAGGCTGATCTGCACCTGCAAGGTCGAGGACACGGTAGTGCTCGAGGGTGATGCGCTGGTCAAGGTGCCCCGCCGCCCGGGGTGACGGCCAATTCCTCAACGCGGCGCAAGACCATTCCGGAGATCCTCAGAAGATCGATGAGCAACCGCTGATCGACATCGAAATATCCCAAATATTCAGCCGCATTTCTCTGAGCATGCGCCTTGTCCAGGAC
>JBKOZY010000249.1:0-4974 GCA_046726135.1 Pseudomonadota bacterium
GAGGCGGCATGGATCATATGGGCGGACACGATATGATGATGCGACACGGAATGATGATGCGCCCCGGCATGATGCGCATGATTGTGGTGATGATGGATACCGACGGCGATGGCGCTCTGTCGCTCGAAGAGGTCCAATCGGTTCATGCAAGAATGTTTAAGGCCATGGACGCTGACAAGAACGGAAGGGTTACGATTGAAGAAATCCAGCAGTTCTTCGGTGGATATTGAAAGCAACTGGTCCAAGTGCGCTGCCTTATGAACCTTTAAGCCTGGCACTGACCTGCCGTCGGGATTTGAACCCCAATACCGAGAAGGCCGCGCAGCTCTGGGGCCATTCACCCGCCGGACTGTTCCGGTAGGCCAGTTCGCGATCCGCAGCACCATCCTGCTGGGGGGCGGACGGGTGATCGCCATCGACACCGTCCCCCAAGCTGCCCTACCTCAGTCCTAGATCAGTCATCGTTGCAACTCCTTCCGAGCAGGCATACGAGCCCTCGGCGGAATTCGCGTGAAAGCCGTTGCGCCTGGACCGATATGGACGCCGCTCCAGGTTTCGGCGGTAAAACGATGGAGACGCTCGAGAAGTTTGGCGGACAAACTCCGCTCGGTCGCCCTGGCCAGCCGCCGAACTGGGCTCAATTTATGTGCAGCTTGCTGCCGAGGATGCGAGCTTTGCAACGGGTCAGGTTTATGGTGCTGTTCAAACATTGGATCTGCCCCAGCTCCTATCGTGCGTCAGCACCGCTGGAACCGGAGGTACGGAACGCGTGTTCATCAGCCCGAAAGCTCTGTCCTGAGAGTGGATTATCGGTTGGCCCACCTGCTCCTTTCGATCCTTGTCGTCCTGGTGGCGGCGCGCATAGCCTGGGCGCAGGCGCCCGGCATCGGTCCGCCCGTTGCTGCTGCACCCCCCGAAGATGGGCAGTGGACTATCCCGGCCAAGAACTACGCCAGCACCCGCTATAGCGAACTCGATGAGATCAACATCAGCAACGTCAAGTCACTCAAGGTGGCGTTCACCTTCTCGACCGGCGTCAATCGTGGCCAGGAGTCTGCGCCACTGATGGTCGGCAGCACGCTCTATGTGCTCACACCATTTCCGAACATTCTTTATGCGCTCGATCTGACCAAGCCGGGATCGCCGGTCAAATGGCGCTACGATCCCAAACCCGAGCCCTCCGCCCAGGGCGTTGCCTGCTGCGATGTCGTCACCCGCGGGCCGGTCTTTTCGCAAGGCAAGATCTTCTACAACACGCTCGATGCCCACACGGTGGCGGTCGACGCAGTGACCGGGGAAGAGATCTGGAAGGTCCAGGTCGGTAGTATCAATATTGGCGAGACCACCACCATGGCGCCCCTTGTCGTCAAGGATAAGGTGCTTGTCGGCAATTCCGGCGGCGAATATGGCGTACGCGGCTGGCTCAAGGCCCTCGACATCGCAACCGGTGCGCTCCGTTGGACTGCCTATTCTACCGGGCCTGATGCCGAGGTCCTGATTGGCCCGAATTTCAAGCCATTCTATGAAAGCGACCGCGGCAAGGATCTCGGTGTGGCGAGTTGGCCGCCGGAGGCGTGGCGCCAAGGCGGCGGCAATGTTTGGGGATGGATCTCCTACGATCCCGAGCTCAACCTGATTTACTATGGAACCGGCAATCCAGGGCCGTGGAACCACGAGGCCCGTCCCGGCGACAACAAATGGACCGCCGGGATCTTCGCACGCAATCCGGACACCGGCGAGGCACGCTGGTTCTATCAATGGAGCCCGCATGACGTTTATGACCATGACGGGATCAACGAGCAGATCCTGCTCGATACCGAATGGCAGGGCAAACAGCGGAAGATCCTGGTCAGGCCCGAGCGCAACGGCTTCGTCTATGTGCTCGATCGTGAGACCGGCGAGGTTCTGTCAGCCAAGCCCTTTCACTATCTCACCTCGGTGAAAGGGGTCGACCTGAAGACCGGCCGCCTCGAGATGGTGCCCGAGAAGGAGCCGCACACCGGGAAGGTGGTGCGCGACATCTGTCCCAATGCGTCGGGCGCCAAGGACTGGAACCCCTCGGCGTTCTCGGCGCACACCGGCCTGCTCTACATCCCCCATGTCAATTTGTGCATGGACGTCGAGGGACTGGAAACGAGCTATATCGCCGGCACGCCTTATGTCGGCATGAATGTCAGGATGAAGGCCGGGCCGGGCGGCCATCGCGGTGAATATTCCGCCTGGGACATCAGGCAGGGCCGTAAGGTCTGGACCATCAAGGAGCCGTTCCCGGTGTGGAGCGGCACGCTGGTGACTGCGGGCGATGTCGCCTTTTACGGCACCATGGAAGGTTGGTTCAAAGCAGTCGACGCAAAGACTGGAGCTCCGCTGTGGCAGTTCAAGACCGGCTCCGGCATCATCGGCCAACCGACGACCTGGCGCGGCCCCGACGGACATCAATATGTTGCGATCCTCTCCGGCGTTGGCGGCTGGGCCGGCGCGGTGGTGGCTGGCGATCTCGACGTCCGCGACCCGACCGCGGCGCTCGGCTTTGCCGGTGCGTTGGCCGATCTCAAGGACGTGACGACCAAGGGGGGCACCCTCTATGTGTTTCGCCTTCCTTAGGATCATAGCGGTGACGCTGCTTCTGGCGACGCCGGCGGCAGCGCGGGAGCTGCGAGTCTGTGCCGACCCCAACAACCTTCCGTTCTCCAACGCGAAGCAGGAAGGTTTCGAGAACGCTATCGCCCGGGTGATCGCTGATGCGCTTAATGCCGATCTCAAATACACGTGGTGGGCCCAGCGCCGCGGCTTCATCCGCAACACGCTCAACGCCGGTCGCTGCGATCTGGTAATGGCAGCGCCCACAGGCCTCGAACGGCTCCGGACCACGACGCCCTATTATCGCTCGACCTATGTCTTCGCCACCCGGCGCAAGGACGGACTCGACATCGCTTCCTTCGATGACCCCCGACTGGCGGAGCTGAGGATCGGCGTTCAGCTCGTTGGCGACGACGGCTCCAACACCCCTCCGGTCCATGCTCTCAACCGCCGCGGCATCATCGATAATCTGCGCGGCTACTCGCTCTATGGGGACTATGCCAGGCCAGATCCGGCAGCAGCGATCATGGATGCGCTGGCCCGCGGTGATATCGATGTGGCAGTCGTGTGGGGGCCGTTTGCGGGATATTACGCTACGCGTCATCCAGATCTTATCGTCATGGGCCCGGTGTTCCCGGCCGTCGACCCGCGGGATCTGCCGATGACCTTCGCCATTGCCATGGGCGTGCGGCGGGACGACGAGGCGCTTTATCGTGATGTCGAAGCAGCGCTCAAACTGCGGCGCAATGAGATCGAGGCCATTCTCGATCGGTTCGGTGTTCCGCGCCTCAGTCCCGTCATGGAGGTGGCCCGTTGAAAAAAGTCGCTGCCATCCTCTTTGCTTGCACATCCCTTCTTGGCGCGTGCGAGCGCGAAGAGCGCAGCTTCCAGCAAGCCGCACCACCTGAGGAACCAGTCGCGCTGTCGGTCCTCGCGCCAGGCGGCGAGCCGCCCAATCTGCCGCCAAGCCAGAATGTCACGAAGTACGAGAACAACGCCTATTCCATCAGCGAGGGCAAGAAGCTGTTCAGCGCCTTCAACTGCACGGGCTGTCATGCCAATGGCGGCGGTGGGTCAGGTCCGGCACTGATCGACGATCACTGGATCTATGGCAGCTCGATCGAGAACATCGCCGCCACAATAAGCGAGGGTCGACCCAATGGCATGCCGAGCTTCCGCGACAAGATCCCGGACCAGCAGATCTGGCAGCTCGCCGCCTTCGTCCGGTCGCTCGGGGCCTTGACGCCGAAGGATGTCGCCTCGGGCCGGTCGGACGACATGCAGGCCGCGCCGAGCGAGAACCGCATGATTCCGGACCCGTTTGGCCTGACCAACGCGCCGGCCACGTCAGGCCCGCCGAATGTGCCAAGCCCTGCGGGGCCGGCCGGCACTGCGCCGCAAGGGCCATGACAGCTGTTCCTCAGTCTGCGCTGGATGCGACGGGGGCCTCGGCGGCCCACATCGAGGCCCTCTTCTGGACATTCACGTCAACCGTCAGCGTGGTCTGGATTCTAGTCATGATCGGTCTCGGTCTGGCGATGCGTCGCCGTACCGAGGCAATCGCAACGCCGATAGCTCCAGAGCCGCGCCTCGAGCACCGCACCACAATCGTCGTGAACGGCCTGGTCATTATCACAAGCGTGATCCTGCTCGGCTTGACGCTCGCGAGCTTCCTGACCAGCCATTCGCTTGCCAATCTCGCCAGGGAGCCACCGCTCGTCGTGAGGATCACCGGGCATCAATGGTGGTGGGACATTCGCTATGATAATCAGAATCCAAATCGGATCGTCACCACCGCCAATGAGCTGCATCTGCCGCTGGGCCGGACCGTCAAGCTGGAGCTTGCCTCGAGGGACGTGATCCACAGTTTCTGGGTGCCCAATCTCGCCGGGAAAATGGATCTGGTGCCGGGCAGGAACAACACGCTGCTTCTCAAGCCCGAACGCAGTGGCACCTATCGCGGCCAGTGTGCCGAGTTTTGCGGGCTGCAACATGCCCATATGGCGCTCCTGGTCGTGGTCGAGCCCGAAGCGAACTTTGCAGCCTGGCATGAAGCCGAGCTCAGCTCGGCAGCCGAGCCCAGCGCGACCGAGGCGAAGCACGGCAAGCAGCTCTTCACCAAAGCGGCCTGCGTCATGTGCCACCAGGTCAGGGGCACCACCGCCGGCGGACGGCTCGGGCCCGACCTCACCCATCTCGCCCGACGCACCACGATCGCCGCCGGGACGCTGCCGATGACAGCAAACGATCTCGAGCGGTGGATCGCCGATCCCCAGGCGGTGAAACCAGGCGTATCCATGCCGAAAGTGCCCCTGAGCGCCGATGATCGCCGCAGCATCGTGGCTTATCTCCAGAGCCTGAAATGACCTCGGTGAGCTCCGATACTCGCGATAC
>JBKOZY010000250.1:0-1955 GCA_046726135.1 Pseudomonadota bacterium
GCGCTCGGCGATCCGGAGTCGCTCGCGGCGATCCGGCTCACTCTGCTGGTCGCGGCGATCGCGGTGCCGGCCAATCTGATCTTCGGCATCGCCGCTTCATGGGCCATCGCCAAATTCGAGTTTCCCGGCAAGAGCGTGCTCAACACGCTGATCGATCTTCCCTTCTCGGTCTCGCCGGTCATCTCGGGGCTGATCTATGTGCTGCTGTTCGGGGCTCAGGGGGTGCTCGGGCCATGGCTCGAGGCCCATGGGATCAAGATCATCTTCGCGGTGCCGGGAATCGTGCTCGCCACCATGTTCGTCACCTTTCCATTCGTGGCGCGCGAGCTCATTCCGCTGATGCAGCAGCAGGGCACCCGCGATGAGGAAATGGCCCTGTCGCTCGGTGCCTCGGGGTTCAAGACCTTCCTGCAGGTGACCTTGCCGAACATCAAATGGGGGCTGCTCTATGGGGTGCTGTTGTGCAATGCGCGGGCGATGGGCGAGTTCGGGGCGGTGTCGGTGGTGTCGGGCCATATACGCGGCCTGACCAACACCATGCCGCTCCAGGTCGAGATCCTCTATAATGAGTATTCCTTTGCCGCAGCCTTCGCCGTCGCTTCGCTGCTTGCCATGCTCGCGCTCCTCACACTTGTCATGAAATCGCTGCTGGAATGGCGCTACGGCGCCGAGCTTGCCGCTCGCAAGCGCCGCCCGTGAGGAACCGATGGACCTGCGGATCGCAAACCTCGTTAAGGCGTTCGACCGGTTTCCGGCGGTGCATGGGGTGTCGCTCGACATCCGCTCCGGCGAGCTCCTGGCGCTGCTCGGCCCCTCGGGCTCGGGCAAGACAACGCTGCTCAGGCTGATCGCCGGCCTCGAAATCCCGACCTCGGGCGAAATCTGGTTCGGCAATGAGAATGCATCGGCGCTGAGCGTCAGAGCGCGCAATATCGGCTTCGTGTTCCAGAGCTATGCGCTGTTCCGCCATATGACGGTCCTCGACAATATCGCATTCGGCCTGAGGGTGCGCCCGTCGGCGTCGCGGCCGACCGAGGCGGAGATCAAGCATCGGGCGCTCGATCTCCTCGATCTCGTTCAGCTGCCGGGCGTTGCCGAGCGCTTTCCCTCGCAGCTTTCCGGCGGGCAACGGCAGAGGGTGGCGCTGGCGCGGGCGCTGGCGATCGAGCCACGGGTGCTGCTGCTCGACGAACCGTTCGGCGCGCTCGACGCGCAGGTGAGGCGCGACCTCCGGCGCTGGCTCCGGGAAATTCATGACCAGACCGGGCACACCACGGTGTTCGTCACCCATGACCAGGAGGAGGCGCTCGAGCTTGCCGATCGGGTGGTGGTGATGAGCAATGGCAAGATCGAGCAGATCGGCAACCCGGACGAAGTCTATGACGAGCCGGCGAGCGCCTTTGTCTACGCCTTCATCGGCGATTCGAGCAGCCTGCCGGTCACCGTCAAGCATGGCGAGGCGGTGTTCGATGACCGGAAGCTCGGACTGTGGTCGCAAAACGGCCGTGACGGCGAAGCGATGCTGTGCTTTCGACCGCAGGAGATCGAGTTCGTGGCCGAGTCGGACGGGCTCGCCGGGCGGGTCAAGACGGTGCGGCGGGTGCTCAATGTGCGACGGGCGGAGCTCGAGGTCGGCCGGGCAAGGCAAACTGTCGAGATCGATATCGGGAACGATATGAATGTGCATCGCGGCAGCGCGCTGAGCTTTCGACCGCGACGCTTCAAGCTGTTCCCACTGGATGGCGCGGGATAGAGCATGGACCCTTCAGGCAGTCGGCAAATAGGCAGTCGGCAGTCGGCAGTAGGCAGTCGGCAGGTGCACCAATTACTGCCTAATGCCTATCTGCCTACTGACTCCATTTCCCCCTCATCCGCCCTCTTGGCGAGCTAAGATGCTGTTATAAAAACATGATTTCATCGTGAGGCTTAGCTCACCCCAACATTCACCCCAACAG
>JBKOZY010000251.1:0-8354 GCA_046726135.1 Pseudomonadota bacterium
GGTCTGCGCCTGCTGGACGTCCTCCTTGGACCAGCTGGTGACCTCGGCCGGCTGCAGCTCGGCTGACGAATAAGGGTCGCGCTCGGCCTTCATGCGGTCGAACGCCACTCTGAGCTCGCCTCGCCTGTCGGTGCTGAGAGCGCCTTCGGGGTGGAGCTCGCGGGCCGGCTGGCTGCTGGAGTTGGCGGTTGGCAGCCAAGTGTCATCGGAGGGCTTCGGCCGGGGCAGGGGGACGTCGCCGCGCGCCAGGACGGGGCCCGGCCGCGCCGATGCGCGCTTGTCACCCTCGGCGGCATGGGCGCTTACGCCCGCCGCAATCAACATCGCAATGACGCAGAACCACCCTCTCATACCGTGTCCCGAATCGCGGGCGTCGGCCTTGACCCGCTTCACCTGCCATGCCTATCACGCCGCTGGATCGAGGCGAAGGTGAGGCAAGCTCATGTGTCATGCTCGGCGATGACGGCGCCGGAGGTCACTTTCGAGCGGGAAGGGCGGGCGGGCTTCATCACGCTGAACCGGCCGGAAACCCTCAACGCGTTGACCCTGGGGATGATCCGGAACATCCATCGGATGCTGGCGCGCTGGGCCGACGACCCGGCGGTCGCTCGCGTCGCGATCCGCGCCAATGGCACACGCGCCTTCTGCGCCGGCGGCGACGTCCGGGCGCTCTATGGTCCGGGGCTCGCCAGGTCGGCGGAATTCGCCGAATTCTACCGCGAGGAATATCGTCTCAACACCTTCATCAAGCGCTATCCCAAACCATTCGTCGCGCTGGTCGACGGCCTGGTGATGGGCGGCGGTGTCGGCGTGTCGCTTCATGGCAGCCACCGGGTTGCCGGCGACAGGATGGTCTTCGCCATGCCCGAGACCGGCATCGGTCTCTTCCCGGATGTCGGGGCGACCTATCTGCTGTCGCGCCTGCCGGGCGCGATCGGGCTCTATCTCGGATTGACCGGTGCCCGGGTCGAGGCGCGCGATGCGCTGTGGTCGGGCATTGCGACGCACTTCGTTCCCTCGGGGAAATTTCCGGCGCTCGCGGCGGCGCTCGCCACCGCCGATGATGTCGAACGCTGCCTTGGCGATTTCACTGAAGGTCCGGCGCCAGGCCCGCTGTGGCAGCACCGCGCGACCATCGACCGGCTGTTCGCAAGCCCGACGCTCCGCGATCTCCTGATCGGGCTCGCCAATGACAGCGACGGCTTTGCCGCCGTCATTCTTGCGGAGCTCAAGACCAAGTCGCCGACCAGCCTCGCCATCACCTTCCGTCAGCTGCGTAATGGTCGCGCTCTCTCCTTCGAGGAGGCGATCCGCCGCGAATTCCGCATCGTTTGCCGCATTCCTCTCGGCCAGGACTTCTTCGAGGGCATCCGTGCCATCGTCATCGACAAGGACAAGGCGCCGCGCTGGCAGCCGGCGACGCTGGCGGAGGTCTCAACCGAGATGATCGAGCGACATTTCGCGCCGCTTGCCGCCGAGCTCGACCTCGACAATCTAGCCGCTGTCAAGTGAGGGCGCCTTTTCGACATCCTCGCGTCGCGGGCCGCGGCGGAAGTCATCGATCCAAATGGTCGAGGTGCCGGGCATCAGCGTGCGGTACTGCCCGAATTTGAAATACTGCCCAGGACCTTCCGCGCCTTCCGCTCCGATCGGACCGGTGGCGCGGACGATGAAGCGGTGATCGGCCCAGACCTCGATCACGCCGGAGCCGTCGAAGCCGCCACGCACCCGATACATCATCTCGACCCATTTTTTCTTCGGGTTGGGCAAGATCGGATCATCGCCGTTATCGAGCGCAAGCTGTCTTTTGCCGCTGAAGCGGTATCTTTCGTGAAGAAACCGGAAGGCTGACAGGTCGCCGCCGATCAGCGCCCGTGCCACCTGCTGCGGATCGCCGTCCGCCTTTGCCAGCAGGACACGCTGCTCGCCGCTTTCGACGGTGATGTGGAAAACGCCATTGTCGAAACGCTGGGCCAGAAACGGGCTGTATCCGTTCTGCTGCTTCCATTGGCCGATCACCCAGCGCTGGCTGCCGAGAGCCGGGATGTCGCCCTCGATGTGGAAGCGAAAGGCGTACCAGCATTCCTCGCCAAACACCGTGCGATAATTCGACGATTCGCGGATCTCGTTGCGCTGGCAGTCCTCGCCGCAGCCGCGATCCTCCGGTCCGACGGTGAGGTCGTAGGCGCGCGGGCCGCTGGTGTCGTCGATCGGCTCGAACCGGCTGCGGCCCGGCAACAGTTGAATGGTCGACCATTTCTCGGTGTCGAGCTTGGGCCCCTCGAAGGAATCGGCCATCGGCGTGCAGGCATTAGCCTGGTGGCAGGCCAATGCGAGCCAGAGGGAGAGAGCGGCTGCCGCAAGGCGGTGATGGGACATGGCAGCCACAATGCCTGCCGATCCCGAGGGGTGCAAGGGAGGGCTGGCCGAGGGATGAATGCGGCGTTACCTTGGCGACCTCGATCACGGGACGGGGAACCACATGACGATAGGCCATGCGCGCAGGACCATGCCGGCGATGATCGCTGTCGCCGCCGTCATGCTGTCTGGAGCCCAATCCAGCTATGGCCAGGTGCTGTCGAGCGGCGAAACGGCACGTCTCCTGGCGCGGGTCGAGGCGATCGACGGCAAGTGCCGCTATCTCGGCCCGGCCGATCATGATGTGCTCAAGACCTTTGTGGCCCGCGCCGAGGTTGCCGCCGCCGGCGAGGATGGGCCGCAGGAAGCGAGCGAAGCGGTGGCATCGGGGCGCGCCGAGGGCGGGAGCGCCGCATGCAACGAGCAGAGCGCCCGGCTGGTCCGTTCGGCCTATGCCTCGGCGCAGAGCGCGGCTTCGGGCACCCGCCGCGGCCAGGCCGCTGTTGCCGCGCCGACATCCCGGCAAATGCCGCCGCCGCAGCGCAATCGACCAAGGGAGGTCTGGCCCGAGCCGCAGCCGGGACCCGGCAATGGCGGCGCGATCGGCCGGTATGCCGGGCGGCTCGAGGCCTATTATCTCGATCTGCGCTGCCGCCATCTGACCAGGCCGGATTCGGTGAGATTCTGGCGGAGCATCGTCCAGGACCAGCGCAATGCCGCGCGAGAAAGCGGCTCCTATGCGGTTGCTGCCGTCCAGCAGCGGGCCCGCATGGCCGCGAGCCGGGGCTGGTGTGGCTGGAATACTGCCCGGCGTGTGATCGATGGCTATCGCGGCGTACTTGCTCGGTAGACTGCAAGATTATGTTAAAGTTACGAAATATTTGATACAATTGTGCAATGAATAACTGCTAATTTACTGTTCTTGTAGAGTTTGACTTAACCCCGCCCGACTAAAGTTGTATTGCAAATAAGAGCAGGAGAATTGTTAAATCCTGCGTATCGACAGGGCGGCAACTATGCGTACTCAATTGAAGGCGGCCAATCGCGAGCCTGAAACTCGCGATGGTCACCAGACCCTCAAGCCGAAATACTTGGAAGCGCTCCATCTGATCGAACGGCTTCATCGCCGGCTGCTCGACGTGATCAAGGATGAGTTCGATCGCGCCGGCGAGCCGGAGGTCAATTCGGTCCAGGCGCTTCTGTTGTTCAATATCGGCGATCATGAGCTGACTGCCGGCGAGCTGCGGAGCCGCGGCTATTACCAGGGCTCCAACGTCTCCTACAATCTGAAGAAGCTGGTCGAGGCCGGTTATGTCAGTCACGAGCGCTCATCGACCGACAAGCGCTCGGTGCGGGTGGGGCTTACTCCCAAGGGCAATGCCATTCGCGAAAGGGTCGATCAGCTTTACAATCGGCAGCTCCTGTCCATCCAGGAGGTGGCGGGCCTGAACGCCGAGGAATTCGAACATTTGAACAAGGCTTTAGGGCGGCTGGAGCGGTTCTGGACCGATCAGATCCTCTACCGACTCTGAGTGCCGGCGCACGGCCCACTGTGTCTCGTTTGCATCAAGGCGTTGCAGATTGATCCGATGCACGCCTCGAACCATTGTGCGCCGCACTGACGTCCCTTAGTTATTACCCATCACGTCAGGCGGGGAATTGATCGTTGCGCGCCATGCGCAACCGTGAAGCCTCGTCGCGCAAAATGGGGACGAGCCAACATGCCCGATGCGAGGAAGGGAGGCGCGGATCTGCGCCGCGCGACTGCTGCTGCGATGTGTGCTCTGGCGCTCGCCAGCCTGGCCGGGCCGGCAATCGCCGACAATGGCGACAAGGATTTCGAGAGCATCGCCAAGCCGGGATTTTCATTCAGCAGCAAGCCGATGGCGCCGACCCGCACCGAGGTCGTGGTCGGCGTCGAGAGCCCGATGCTGTCGGTGCATAGCGAGCGTTTGATACAGGACGCGATCGGTCGCTATCAGAAGATCGTCGATGCGGGCGGCTGGCCGGAGATCCCGCGCACGCGGACGCTCATGCTGTGGTCGCACGGCAAGGCCGTCGCCATGCTCCGCCAGCGCCTCGTCGCCGAGGGCTATCTGGCCGACAAGGCCGGCAGCGGCGACAGCTACGACGAGACGGTGGAGGAGGCAGTACGCCACTTCCAGCTCAATCACGGGCTGTTCGCCAACGGCCGCGTCGATCAGAAGACGATCGAGGCGCTGAACATCCCAGCAGCGGATCGACTTGCCACGCTCAAGGCCAATCTGCCGCGGGTCACGCAATATTCGAAGTCCCTTGGCGCGCGCTACGTCGTGGTCAACATCCCGGCGGCGCAGCTCGAGTCGGTCGAGAAAGGACGGGTCCATTCCCGCCACAATGTGATTGCGGGCAAGATCGACCGGCCATCGCCGGTGGTCGAGAGCAAGATCACCGAGATCAATTTCAATCCCTATTGGAATGCGCCGGTCTCGATCGTCGAAAAGGACATAATTCCGCAGGTCCAGAAGAATCCCAAGATCCTCAGCCAGTTGCGGATCAAGATCTATGACGGCCTCAATGGCCCGGAGGTGGACCCCAAGACGATCGACTGGAACAAAATTGCGCCCGACCGCTACCATTTCCGCCAGGAGCCGGGCGACGACAATGCCATGGCCTCGGTCAAGCTCAGCTTCCCCAATCCTTACGCCGTCTATATGCACGACACGCCGACCAAGCAGCTGTTCACCCAGTCGGCGCGCTACTTCAGCTCGGGCTGCGTTCGGGTCGACAAGGTTCACCTGCTGACGGATTGGATTCTGGCAGGCCAGGACGGCTGGAACCAGGCGAAGATCGGCGAGGTCACCGAGAGCAAGCAGCGGCTCGACGTCAAGGTCGCTGATCCGCCGCAGGTGCGCTTCGCCTATCTGACGGGCTGGGTCGCTGCCGATGGCGAGGCTCATTTCCGGCCCGACATCTACAATCTCGATGCCTCGGGATTTGTCGACGGCCAGCCCGAGGCCAAGCTGGCGCAGGGCGGGCAGGGCTGAGGCCCTGGAGCATGATGCTGTCGGGTCTACCCACCTGACAGCATCATGCTCTGGCTTTCGCCAACCGGCTGCGAATTGCCGCAACTTGACTGCCCCTCGGCGTCTCCCATGCTAATTTCCGATCGGGGGTCGATGAGGAAGGCATGCAGATCCGGGACTTGAAAACATTCGTGGTGGGCAATCCGCCCCCCTCTTTCGGCGGTCGCTATTTCATCTTCGTCAAGCTGACCACCAATGACGGCATCAGCGGCATCGGCGAAGTCTATTGCGATACATTCGGACCGCAGGTCATCACCGCCATGGTGGCCGACGTCTTCGCCCGCCATGTCGAAGGCATGGATCCGTTCCGCCTGGAAGATCTGTGGCGCCGGGTCTATGGCACCGGCTACACGCTCAGGCCCGATGTCTCGCTGATGAGCGTGCTGTCCGCCATCGAGATCGCGCTGTGGGACATCCAGGGCAAGGCGCTCGGCAAGCCGCTCCACGCGCTGCTCGGCGGCAAGGTGCATGAGCGGCTGAGAAGCTATACCTATATCTATCCCAAGATCGAGGAGGGCGAGAGCGAGAGCATCTATTGGGACCCCGAGCGATCTGCCAACCGCGCCGCCGAATATGTCGCGGCGGGCTTCACCGCAGTGAAATTCGATCCCGCGGCGCCCTATTCGGTGTTCGATCCGCGTCAGCCATCGCTCGAGTCGCTCGAGCTCTGCGCCAAGTTCTGCCGCCTGATGCGCGAAGCGGTCGGCAGCAGGGCAGACCTCCTGTTCGGCACTCATGGCCAGTTCACCCCCGCTGGTGCCATTCGGCTGGCCAAGCGGCTCGAACCCTATGATCCGCTGTGGTTCGAGGAGCCGGTACCGCCGGAGAAGCCCGAGGAGATGGCCCTGGTGGCGCGCGGGACGTCGATCCCCATTGCCACCGGTGAGCGGCTGACGACGAAATACGAGTTTGCCCGGGTGCTCGAATGCCGCGCCGCCGCCATCCTGCAGATGGCGCTCGGGCGGGTCGGCGGCATCATGGAGGCGAAGAAGATCGCCGCCTTGGCCGAGGTCCATTACGCGCAGATCGCGCCGCATCTCTATTGCGGACCGGTGGAGGGCGCGGCGAACATCCATTTTTCGGCATCGCTCCCCAATTTCCTCATTCTCGAAAGCATCCAGACCTGGGGCGGCTTCCATGCCGAGCTGCTGAAGACGCCAATCCGCTGGGAGGAGGGCTATGTCATCCCGCCCGAGGAGCCCGGGCTCGGAATCGAGCTCGATGAGGAGGTGGCCGAGCGTCACCCCTACAGCGGCACCAAGCTCCATCTCGAAATGACCAGCACGCCGATCCCGTGACCGTCGAGCAAGAGCTGTTCACCATCCGCGACCTTCTGCGCTTTGCGGTGACGCGCATGGAGCGGGCGGGCGTGAGCTACGGCCATGGCACGGACACCGCCTTCGCCGAGGCGGTGTTTCTGATCGCCGAGCAGCTCCGTTTGCCACGTGACGGCATCGAGCTGTTTCTCGATGCGCGGCTGACTCTTGCCGAGCGTCAGGAGATGGTTGGCCTGATCGAGCGGCGGATCGCCATGCGCACGCCGGCCGCCTATCTGGTCAACCGCGCCTATATCGGCGATTTCGGATTCTACGTCGACGAGCGGGTGATCGTGCCGCGTTCCTTCATTGGCGAGCTCCTGTGCAGCGGCCGTCTTGGCGCGGCAGGCCTGATTGCCGACGACAACGCGATCACGCGCATCCTCGACCTCTGCACAGGGTCGGGCTGCCTCGCAATCCTCGCCGCTATGGCTTTTCCCGAAGCCCGCATCGATGCGGTCGATATTTCTGCCGATGCGCTGGCGGTGGCGCGGCGGAATGTCGACGACTATGGGCTGTCGGACCGAATCCAGCTCCATGAGGGCGATCTGTTCGCGCCGCTGGCCGACGGCCGTTGCGATCTGATCGTCACCAACCCGCCCTATGTGGCGCGCGATACCATGGCGAGCCTGCCGCCCGAATACCGGCAGGAGCCCGCGCTCGCACTGGCCGGCGGCGACGATGGCCTGATGGTCGTGCGACGGATCCTGGCGGAGGCGCCGCGACACCTGACCACCGCCGGCGGGCTTCTGTGCGAGATCGGTGAGGGGCGCGACCTCCTGGAGCTGGAGTTTCCACAGCTGCCATTTTTCTGGCTCGATACCGAGACAAGCGAAGGCGAGGTGTTCTGGCTGCCGGGGACGGTGCTGGAGGAACAGCGCGCATGACGTTCGATCTGACCTGCTTTGCCCCCGACTATGCCGCGGCACGCTCCCGGTTTCTGAACGCCGCGCGGGCCGCCGGCGCCGTGATCAAAAGCTATCGCAATCCGCGGAGCGGGCCTTCGGGAGAGGAGCTCTGGAGCGACGCCGCCTGGCTCGGACCGGCGGACGCGACCAAGGTGCTGGTCACCATCTCGGCGACACATGGGGTCGAGGGCTTTTGCGGCTCGGGGTCTCAGATCGACTGGCTCGATCTGCGGCCGGCAGTGCCGGATGACGTGGCCATTCTCGCCATCCACGCGATCAATCCACACGGCTTCGCCTGGCTGCGCCGAGTCACCGAGGAAGGCGTCGACCTCAACCGCAATCATGTCGACTTCAGCAAGCCGCTGCCGCGCAATCCAGGCTATGGCGAGCTTGCCGACGCCATCGTCCCGAAGGAGTGGACGGAAGCGGCGCTCGCCGCCGCCGACGAGCGGATGCAGGACTACCGGCGCACCCACGGCCTCGACGCGCTCCGCATCGCCGAAAGCGGCGGTCAATACAGTCATCCGGACGGGCTGTTCTTCGGCGGGCACGGGCCGACCTGGTCACGCCTGACGATGGAGAAGGTGATGGCCGATTTCGCCATTGGCGAGCGCCAGCTGGTCTGCATGGTCGATTACCATACGGGGCTTGGCCCTTATGGCTATGGCGAGGCGATGATCGCCGACAAGCCGGGCACATTGCCGGAG